>CAYWHT010000054.1:0-12603 GCA_964458135.1 uncultured Saprospiraceae bacterium
TTTCTATCCAGAAACGTTCAATTTCTTCCGGATCGATGACTTCTTTTTGACTCCATTGATTGTATCCGGTGGCGATAGCCGCTTAAATGCGCTAATCAAAGATCTTGGATGCCAAAATGTAATAGGACCGGTCGTCTGAACCTCGTCGGGCAATTGAAGGTCCTCTCGAATGCCGATGATGAATAATCTCGGTCTGGATTGCGGAACAAAGTGAATTGAATTAATAACTAATGCCCCAACTTTATAACCAAGTAGCCTAAATCCTTCACAAATCGATTTGAAATCTGCTCCTCTGTGAGAAGTCAATGCGCCTACGACATTTTCTAAAACAATTAGTTTGGGGTTTCTTTTTTCCATTTTTAGCCCTTTTAATAAATCCCAAAAGGGCCAGAAAGTACCAGACCGATCCCCTCCTAGGCCTGCTCCCCATCCCGCCAAGGATAAATCCTGGCAAGGAAAGGAGCCCCAGATTAAATCCGGGTTTCCGGGAAGCGCTGCTACTTTTATTGTCTTTACATCCGCGTACATCAACTCCCCATCACTCCAGTTGTCCAAATAGGCGTTGACCTTCTTTTTATCCCATTCATTGCCGAAGGCCCGCATTTCCGAAAGGCGGCTGCTTCCCATGCCAAATCATATCAATATCAATGTCCAGAGGGGCGGCAATGGGGGCTACTTCCCTCATCCGCCTTCCTGCATCCTCCGGAGCAGCCGCCGGTAGCGTTCAAGCTCCCGCAGCGGCGCCAGGGCAAAATCCACTTCCACCCAGTTCAGTTCGTTATCCCGTTGGGCGAGGGCGGCTTCCAACCAATCGAGCGCTGGCCCGTGTTGCCCCATGCCGGCATAAATGAGGGCGGCGTAATAGGCGGCGTATTTTTCTCCTTGCCGGTGGCGTTCGGTGAGTTGCCGGGCGATTTGGCGGGCGCGCGCGGTGTCGCCCGTTTCGAGGCAGGCCGCGCCGAGCGGACCGTAAATAAAGGGATGCTGCGTATCCAGCCGCTCGCATGCTTCTTCCAGATAGCGGCGGGCGCGCTCGGGTTGGCCCTGGCGAGAGAGGATACGGCTTTTTAAGGAAATACCGGCCAGATGATCCGGATTCAGATGGAGCCCTTTGTCGATGGCTTCAAGGGCGGGGGCCATTTCACCGGCGTAGTAGTAGGCGCTGCCCAGGCAGAAGTGGTTGAAAAAGAAGTGCGGGTTCTGGTGCAATCCCTGGCGGGCTACCGCCTGGGCCTCTTCGAATTTTCTTCTTAAGGTCAATACCAGGGCAAGGCCCGAAAAGCCGAACTCCTGATCGGGATCGTTGGCCACGGCCCGGCGCAGATAGCGCTCGGCGGCGGGGCGATCCATAAGCCAAAGGTGAAACCATCCCTGTATTTTGTAGTAGAACCCCTTTAAGTCGGATTCGTCTTCCAGGGGAGTGAGCGCTTCCTGTACCTGATCGTACATTTCCTGAGCGGTGCGGTCGCCCCAGCCGCCGGCCAGGGAACAATAAGTCCAGGCCAGCCACGCACCGGCTAGTTTAAAATCGGGGTCCAGTTCCAATGCGCTGCGAAAATCATCGGCGGCCCGGTACAAGCCTTCCGCATCGGCCTGGTAGAAACGGTAACGCCCCCTGAGGTAGGCCCGGTAGGCTTGCGCATTCCGGGTCGGCGGCTGTTGCAGACGGGACGGATTTTCCCCCTCGCCCTCCGCATTCAAATGCCCGGCGACCTCCCGGGCGATCTCATTTTGGAAGGAAAATAGCTCGTTGGCCGGCCGGTCAAAGGTTTCCGCCCACTTGTTTTCGGCGCTGGCCGTTTCCAGGAGTTGCACGCTCACGCGCAGGCGCCCGTCCATTTCCCGGATGCTGCCCCGCAGCAGATACGCCGCCCGCAACTCCCGCCCGATGGTCTGCGGCGATTTGGGGGTGTCGCGGTACTGCACGGAAGAAAGACGCGAAATGACGCTCAGCCCCGGCGCCTTGGTTAGCTGGGTGATGATGTCGTCCGTGACGCCATCGGCAAGGTATTCCTGATCGGTATGGTTTTCAAAGGGGAGGACCGCAATGCGGTTGGCCTCAATCGATTCGGGCCGGCCGGGCATCGAAGCCATCCAGTACCAGACCATGCCGACCAGCAAAACGAATCCCGCGCCCGCCAAATAGCGCAGATAGGGAGCATTAGAGCGCTCCGAATCCGATGGCCGGGCCGGTGCTGCGGCCGCCGGCGCCGGGGGGAGCTTCAATCGCTCGTACCAGCCGGTGATTTCCGGTCCCGGAACCGTTTCCAGTTGCTCCCGAAGATAGGTGGCGTACTCCCGGTACAATTGCAGGGCTTCATTGCGCCGCCCCAGAGCCTGCAGAGCCCGCATTCGGTATTGGTAACCTTCCTCGCAATAAGGATCTTTCCGGGTTAGCATCTCGGCGTAAGACCGGGCGGCCTGCGGGTGTTCTTGTTCGAGCGCGTGCCGGGTCAGGTGCGTCAGGCAAGACAGATACCGGCTTTGAAAATACCGGCGCCGGGCAGCAACCCATTCTTCAAATGCCGGGCATTCGGGAACAAAAAAATCCTGAAGGAAAGGCCCCCCGTAATCGGCGACGGCCGCCTCCATTTTTCCAATGTCGAGTATGCCCGAACGGGCGCCGGGAGAAAGAAACGCTTCCAGATCAGTATGTACGATGGCCCTGGGGTTTAGCCGGATCGTCTTGCGCTCGGTTTCCAACAGCGGAACGGCCAAGCCTTCGTCGCCGGGCACTTCGGCAAAGGCCTTGCGTAGCTGATAGATGGCCTGCCGGAGGTTCTGCAGGGCCGAAGGGAGTGGCATGCCCGGCCAGAGCATCTCGGCTAGCTTCTCTTTCGCAAAGGTTTTGCCGGGTTGCATCCGGCTTTCGGTCACCAGATAAAATAGTAACGCCCGCGCTTTTGAGGTGCGCAACGCCTCAGGGTGGGTTCCCCGGCAATCTATACCGGGATTTCCCAACAATGATATGCGAAAATAAAGATTTGACGAATTGTTCACCATGGCTAGTGCTCCGGCTTACGGCGAATTCACGGTTTTTTCACGGTCTAGGCCTTCATTGGGCTCAGGAAATTACAAAAATATCACTCTATCCTAAAATCAATTATGTCATGAAACAAGCATTAACCGATCTTCCCAGCACCCTCGACGTTCCCGGCGCCAAAATCAACGGCGCCGCCTGGGGCGACATGACCTGCGCCCGCATGCGCATTGCCAAAGGCGTCGATTTTACACCCCTGTTGCAGGGCCTTCCCCACGATCATTGCCAGTGCCCGCACTGGGGCTACATCATCAGCGGTAAAATCCGCGTCAAGTACCAAGACGGCACGGAAGAAGTGGTCTCCGGCGGCGATATCTACTACTGGCCCGCCGGTCATACGGTCATTTTCGAGGAGGATACCGAGTACGTGGAATTCAGCCCGCAGCACCAGATGGAAGAAGTGCTGGCGCACGTGGAAGGTAAGCTGCAGGAAGGGTAGGTGCGGGCCCACCGCCACCTACCGGCCAACACAGGGTCGTGACCTACCCGAAGCGATTTAGATAGAGCGCAATTTCTACTCGAATCCCGCGAGTATAACCTGGTCAATACTGCCCCTCCACCTCCGCCAACTGCTCAATCAAAAACGCTACCGTCGCCGCATTCACCTTCAACTGATTGGCGTAGCGCATAAAGTGGTGGGAGTCATCCACGATGACCAGCGTTGCCGTAGGCACGCCCTTCTTTCTCAGACGCTGGACCAGGTCGGTGCTTTCGGAGAAGCGAACGTTGCGATCATCATCTCCGTGGATCACCAGGACGGGGGAGGTCCAGCCATCGACCCAGGCGACGGGGGAGGACTCCCAGGCTACCCGCACCGCGTGCTCGGCATCGGGTGCTTTTTCGTAACCGTTGGGCAGGCGCCAGTCTTGCACCCGGTTGGTGGTGCGGTCGTGCACGCCGTGGATGTCGACGCCCGCCGCCCACAATCGCGAATCTTTGCCCAGGGCCAGCGCCGTGAGGTAGCCGCCGTAGGAGCCCCCGTAAATGCCGATGCGCCGGGGATCGATTTGGGGCTGCCCGGCGAGCCATTCGCCCGCGGCCTGGATGTCCTGGTATTCGGCGGCGCCCCGCCAGCCGGTATTCGGCGGATAATGAAAATCGTATCCGTAGCCGATGCCGAGCCGGTAGTTGACGGAAAGCACTACAAAACCCTGGCTGGCCAAATACTGATTCATGGCGTAAGCATTCGAATAATAAGAAGAGTAATGCCAGCCGAGCAGCATCTGCCGGGGCGGCCCACCGTGCACGTAAACCACCGCCGGTTTATCCGTCCGCCCGTCCTGCTGTTCAAACAAGGCGCCGTGGATGGGGGTGCCGTCGGGCGCTTCGAAGACGACCTGTTCGGGGACGACGAGCTGCTCGGCCGGAAAATCCGCCGGCAGGCGGTCCGCTCCGAGTAGCTGCATATCACCACCTTCTGTGGGCATGATCGCCGGTAACGGCGGTCGCTGCGCCGTAGCGCTGATGCAGGCAACGGTACGACCATTGCCGGTAATCACGGGCGCCCACTCCAGTCCGCTGCCGGGCGTCAGCACCTCCACCTCGGCCCGGTCGATCGGCACGCGCGCCAGGTGGCGCCGGTCGATATCCTGCTCATCCGGGCCCGTATTGGCGGCAAAGACGAGTTGCCGGCCCTCGGGGCCCATGCTGATGTATTCACACATGTAATCGCCCTCCGTGAGCCGCAACAATTCGCCGCCCGCCTCGGGCACCGAGTAGAGGTGGGGCCAGCCATCGTGGTAGGAGAGGAAGGCAATACGCCCGTCGCCCCAGTGTAGGTTGACGCGCCCGTGCGTCCAGGGCAGAGAGCCGCGCAGGGTGTGCGGGGCATCGTAGATGACCTTGGCGGCTTCGGTTTCCAGGTTAAAAGTCATTAGCTGCCAGGGGTTGGGGTGCCGGTCCAAAATGGTTTGCGGCGGACCGCCCCGTCCCGGACGCCGCACAAAAACCAGTTGCTCGCCATCGGGCGACCAACGCGGGTTGAAATCGCGATTGAAATCCGGCGCCACCCACTGAATGGGCGTATCTGCCTCGCGGTAAATCCCGATAAAGGCCCGGTCGCCCCGCTGGGATACAAAGGCCAGCTTGTCGCCCTGCGGCGACCAGACCGGGGAGCCGTTGCTACCGCGAAGCTTAAAGAGTTGCTCCGGATCCCCACCCTCGATGGGGACCGTCCAGAGTTGATCGTCTTTAACGAAGGCCACGCGCTCGTTGTCGGGGCTGATGACGGGATTCGCGCCTTCGCCCAGCAGAATGGGATCCCCTCCCTCAAAGGAAATGCTGTACATGCGTACTTTTTCGGGAAAGGGCATGGATTGCGGGTTGATCGGTTCCTCGTCATCCCAATTGGAGCCGTGCTCGCCGCCGCGCAGGTAGACCACCCAGCGCCCATCGTTGGAGATGGCGACGCTCGTCAGCTCCTGCCCGTCGTCTTCCCGGTAGTCGGTCAGCCGGCGTGGGGTGTAGTCCGTTCCCTCGGCAACGTAGATGTTGCGTTTGCCCTGTTCGTGGAATATCCAGGCAATGCGATCCCCATTCTGGGCGGCAGTCAGCCCGGAAGGAAAGGGATAAGAACGCACCGTTTCGGGAGAGAAGCCGGATTGAGCCAACAAACTTCCGGTCAGCAAGAGTAATGTACCGATGATCCCAGTCCTCAGGTCCATGGTAGAAAAGGTTTAGCCCGGATTATACATGAGTTTTTCGTAGGGAGCGGCGCAAATGGCCGTCAGGCCTGGTCGCTCGCAGAAATGAGCCGCGCAAGCGTATCCCCAGATACGTTGAGCGGCAAAGGACGAGGACGGCCAGAAATGGCGGGCAGTTGCGCCGCGTAATAGATCAATTCGTGCATAATCCGGGTTAGGTTAACAATTCCTATTAATGTAGCGGTAAATGGCGGAAGCGGTTTTGCCGGAATTGCTAAATCGCGAACGCTATAGTCCCGCGATGCGCCCAACCTGTCCCAAGATGTCCCAAACTGTCCCAGTTTGACCCATCGATTGCGCTTACCTTTGTATTGGAAGTTAAGAGAAATGCGTGCCCGGATTGGATAGGCGCCCGCCCGGCCAAACGATAATTGCCCGTCCATACAATCGGTGTTGGTCACCGGTGGGTGTACAGGGGTTAGTGCGGGCAAGATGGCGGGCGCCCCCCATTTGAGGTAAAAGGAGGGAGGTTGATGTTCGTTATCCACTATAATCCAATAGCCCTTTATCAACCTTTCGATGATCCTCGTTATTTACTGGTACTGATCCTTTTTCTGTGAACATCTCCTCCCCGACGGCCGGTGATGGGTACGACGCCCTGAGCCGGCCATCCTTTGCCCGTCCGTGCCGTTGTATTGAACAACCTGCGGTCCAAATCTTCAATAAAACACTTTTTACTTCGGTTGCGCCAGGAATACAACTTTCCGCCTTTAACCTTCAACCTTAACCCGGCGTTTCATAAAGTTTTCCACGATAATGTCCCCGTGATCGCGGGTGTTCTCGATAAAGTACTTGCTGGTCTTCATACCGCCGCATACCACACCGGCCAGGTAGACGTTGGGCAGGTTGGTCTCTAGCGTATCCGGGTCGTGGACGGGAAGGTGTTCCCCTTCTTCATTGATTTCGATGCCTAGCCGGCGCAGGAAGTCGAAATTGGGTTTATAACCGGTCATGGCCATGACGAAATCGTTTTCAATAGTAAAGATGCCTTCTGGGCCTTCCAGCACCACCTCGTAGGGGCGTATTTCTTTGACGGTGGTATGGAAGTAGGCTTGGATGCTGCCTTCCTTGATCCGGTTTTCAATATTGGGTTTGATCCAGTACTTGACGCGTTTGTTGATGCGATCTCCCCGGATGGCCATGGAAACTTCCGCTCCTTTGTAGTAGGTTTCCAGCGCTACATCGCAGGCGGAGTTGGCCGCGCCCACCACCAATACTTTTTTACCGACGTAAGGGTGCGGGTCGTCGTAATAGTGGGTTACCTTGGGGAGGTCTTCACCCGGTACGTTCATTTTCCGGGGCGTATCGTAGAAACCGGTGCCGATCACAATTCCTTCGGCGAGGTATTGTCCTCTGGCGGTGGAAATTTCGTACAATCCATCGGTCAGTCGCTCTAATTTATCCACCGGTTCGAAGGTGCGCAGGTCGATCTCAAATTGCTCGCGAATGCGCCGGTAATACTCCAATGCTTCCCGGCGGGTCGGCTTTTCTCCGTGGGAAACGAAAGGTACATTTCCGATTTCCAATAATTTGGAAGTGGAGAAAAAGGTCATATTGGTAGGAAAGTTGTAAATAGAATTGGCCAATACCCCTTTTTCCAGGACCAGACAGCTCAATCCGGCCCGTTTCGCGGCAATGGCTACATTCAGTCCGGTGGGGCCTCCGCCGATAATGATGAGATCGTATACCTTCATTAGCGTAATTCTTTTTTTATTTACTTTATCCGAACGGAGAACAAAAATAACGATTTCGAAGTTTGGTGGGGAGAAGAGATGAAATCCTTTTTTTGCTACAAGACACAATACCTAGTACCACTTGCAGAGAAAACAACACCTGAATTACGATTACTAGCGAAGGAATTATTTCAAGGGAAAGCCGCAGGAATTGTACGAGCCGATGAATTACATCATGCGCATCGGCGGAAAGCGTCTGCGTCCGGCTCTGGCTTTGGTGAGCTACGGGCTTTTCGAATCCAAAGTGGAGCCCGCCCTACCCGTAGCCTGCGCCGTGGAAATCTTCCACAATTTTAGTCTGGTACATGACGATATTATGGATGAAGCTCCGCTTCGCCGCGGTAAACCCAGCGTCCACGAGCGCTACGACGTCAACCGCGCCATACTTTCCGGCGATGTGATGCTGGTTTACGCCTACGAATTTCTCCGGCGGGGCGGTAAATCCGGTACGGTTGCTCGCCTGGTTAAGGTTTTCAACCAGGTGGCCATCGAGGTATGCGAGGGGCAACAGATGGATATGAATTTTGAAGCGCGCAAAGATGTCTCGATCGACGAATACCTCCGCATGATCGAGCTGAAAACCGCCGCCCTGATCGCCGGTAGCATCGAAATGGGCGCCATCGCGGCTCGGGCGCCGCTTTCCGACGTGGAGCACCTCCGTGCTTTTGGCCGCAATATCGGCATCGCATTTCAGTTGCAGGACGATATCCTCGACACCTTCGGCGATCCCGAAAAGTTTGGCAAGCGCATCGGCGGAGATATCGTGCAAAACAAGAAAACTTACCTCATCCTCAAGGCATTGGAAGTAGCCGACGAACCCGTTCGGACCGAACTGATGCACTACATGAACACTCCCACCCAAGATGCCGACGCCAAAATACAGGCCGTCACCGATATTTTGCGCGAGCTCAATATTCCCGTTTTGGCCGAAGCCGAAAAAGAACGCTTCCGATCCCTGGCCGCCGAACACCTCATGGCCGTCGAAGTATCCGAAGAAAGAAAAGATCCCCTCTGGATGGTCATGGATAAATTGGTCAAGCGGGAAGTTTAACCTCCCTTAAAAGGAAAAAGGAGCAACCACCTAAGCGGTTACCCCTCACACTATGAAACACTATATTTTTTTTAATTCCTGATAATCAGTTTGCTAGGCATTGCAACGCGGACGCTCCCAAAACTGAATAATTAATCAAGACTGCCCGAAAGATACCATCTTATTCTGATTTTCACAAATTAATTTTTTGACGTTTTGTAGATGTGAGCTGTTTGTTTTCAGTTGTTTATAGTTCGCCAAGTCCGCATTCATCAATTTGGGGTTGGCAGACTATAGATCTATCTCCTCGAAGAAAATCTTCCCATTCCACCACTCCTTCTCCATCCGGGCGCCGTTCTTTTCGTAGAATTTGATCGCGGGCTCGTTCCAGTCCAGCACTTGCCACTTGACCAGCCGGCAGCGCTTCTCCCGGGCGATCTCCAGGAAGGCCTCGAATAAGCGCTGGCCAACCCCCCTGCGGCGGTACGCTTCCCGGACTACAAAATCTTCCAGGTACAACATACGCCCCTTCCAGGTGGAATAGGTCAGGTAGTACAGTATCATGCCCACCACTGCTCCCTCCTTCACCGCTACGGCTGCTTCGAAGGCGCCATCCCGCAAATTCTCGGCATAATCTTCCAGCGTGGCCACAAATTCCGATTCGGCCTTTTCGTAAATGGCCAGCTCCCGCACAAGATCGTGAATGGCGGGAAGGTCGGCTTCGGCAGCTTTCCTGATTACTATATCCATTAATACCTGATTTCAAATTGATCATACCCCTTGGGCGCCGCCTCTTTTACTTTCACGTCGGCGACGCGCGCGGCCGGCGGGCCCTGGCGGCACCATCGCAACAGCTCCTCCAAGGAGGATTCCGGTCCCTCCGCTTCCACGTATACCCCGCCGTCGGCTTCGTTCCGGACAAACCCTTTGATGCCCAATTCCCGAGCCTTGTCCTGGGTGGACGCCCGGAAGGCGACCCCTTGTACCCGTCCGCTGATTTTGAATTGGTAATGCTTGATCATCGGTTTGGTTTTTTCCGTTTAACGGGATAACAAGATCTCCGTTCACCGGCTTGGAGCAATAGTAACCCCGATTGTTGTGCGGTTTCCACCGAAAGGACTCCCCAAAATCAAGTTTCCGCTTCCTTCCTTTTACACAATTTTTCTAGTTTTAGGAGCTTATTAACCGGCCCGAAAATGAGCTTCACCCAATAGACTGCAACAACCGGGCCAAAATTAGCTAAACTAAAACCAAATTCACATTTATGAACTTGCGAATCTTATGGTGCGGGCTGCTGCTGCTCCTGCTGGCGGCTTGTCAAAACGAGCCGGCGGAAGTGGCCGACCTGATCCTGACCAACGGAAATATCTATACCGTCAACGAGGCAAACCCCTGGGTGGAAGCCGTTGCGATCAAGGGCGATCGCGTTATGCGGGTGGGGACAACCCCGGAAATCGAAGCCCTGCGCGGAGATAGTACGGAAGTGATCGACCTGGAGGGGCAATTTGCCATGCCCGGATTTATCGAGGGGCACGGCCATTTCGAAGGCGTAGGCCGGATGGCCATGGGGCTTAATTTCCTGCAGGCCCAAAACTGGAACGAAATCGTAGGCAAAGTGGCGGAAGCCGCCGAAGAAATGGAACCCGGCGAATGGATCATCGGCCGGGGCTGGCATCAGGAAAAATGGGAAGAAGCCCCCGAGCGGCAAGTCCTGGGCTACCCCTTTCACAATGAATTGAGCGCCGCAACCCCCGATAACCCGGTGCTGCTGCGCCACGCCAGCGGGCACGCGCTCTTCGCCAACGCCAAAGCCATGGAATTGGCGGGCATCACCGCCGAAACGCCCAACCCGGTGGGGGGTGAAATTGTGCGCAACAGCCAGGGGCAGGCCATCGGCGTTTTTGAAGAAAATGCGGAAAACCTGGTCGACCAGGCCTACGCCGAATTCCGCAGCCGGATGAGCGAAGCTCAAAAAAAAGCGGAATGGGTGCGGGCGATCAATCTCGCCCAGGAAGAATGCCTGTCTAAAGGCGTCACCTCCTTCCAGGACGCCGGCTCCTCCTTCCAGGACCTGGAATGGTACCGGGAAATGGCCGAAAACGGCGACCTGGACCTGCGCTTGTGGGTGATGGTGCGCCACCCCTACGAGCGGCTCAAGGGCAACCTGGAGGGCTATCCCGTCATCGACGCCGGCAACCAACACTTCACCTGCCGGGCCATCAAAGCGGCCGTCGACGGGGCGCTCGGCTCCTACGGCGCCTGGCTGCTGGAGCCCTACGAGGATAAAGCCGGCTTTACCGGGCAAAATACCACCTCGGTGGAGGAGCTCGAGAATATCGCCGGGCTCGCCATCGAAAACGACATGCAGTACTGCATCCACGCCATCGGCGACCGGGCCAACCGCGAGGTGCTCGATATCTTCGAAAACGCCTTCGAGATCGCTCCCGACAAGGAAGACTTCCGCTGGCGCATCGAACATTCCCAGCACCTGCATCCCGACGACATTCCCCGCTTCGCCGAATTGGGCGTCATCGCCTCCATGCAAGCCATCCACTGTACCTCCGACGCCCCTTTCGTCGAAAAGCGGCTGGGGAAGGAGCGGGCCGAAAATGGCGCCTACGTGTGGAAGACCTTGCTAGAGTCAGGAGCCGTCGTAACGAACGGAACGGATGCCCCGGTGGAAGATGTTGACCCCATCGCCAGCTTCTATGCAACCGTTACGCGCAAGCGCCCGGGCTCCGATGCAGCCTTTTACCCGGAGCAGGCGCTGAGCCGGGAAGAGGCCATTTACTCCTACACCATGGCCAACGCCTACGCGGCTTTTGAAGAAGAAGACAAAGGCTCGCTGCAGGAAGGTAAATTGGCCGACATCGTCGTATTGTCCAACGATCTGATCAACTGCCCGGAAGAAGACATCCTGGATACGGAAGTGCGCCTGACCATGGTGGGTGGAAAGGTCCGGTACCGACCGTAAAATAGGCGGAATATCATGGAAGTACGGGATTATTTGATCAATTTTGGCGCTTTCCTAACACAATCGATCAAACGATTCCAGCACCCATGAAAGTAGACATTCTCGCCATTGGCGTTCATCCCGACGATGTTGAATTGAGCTGCAGCGGCGCTTTGCTCCGCCATATCGATCAGGGCCGGAGCGTGGGCCTGCTCGACCTATCCCGCGGGGAGCTCGGCACCCGGGGCACGCCCGAAATTCGCGACGAAGAAGCGGCCCGGGCTGCCGAGCTCATGGGGGCCGCTTTCCGCGAAAACCTCCGCATGGCCGACGGGTTTTTTGAATACTCCCGGGAGAACATCGTTAAAATCATCCGGGTCATCCGGGCCGCCCAGCCCGGGATCGTGCTGGCCAACGCCCTCAGCGACCGCCATCCCGACCACGGCAAATCCGCCAAACTAATCGCCGACGCTTGTTTTTATTCCGGCCTCCTCAAAATCGAAACCCTGGATGAAGCGGGCCAAAAGCAGGAACGCTGGCGCCCCCAGGCCGTGTACCACTACATCCAGGATCACAACCTCACCCCCGACTTCGTCGTCGACATCACGGGCTATATGGACCAAAAGTTGAACCTGGTGCGGGCTTTCCGCTCCCAATTCTACGTGCCGGAGGCCAGCGAGTACTCCCGGGAACCCAGCTCCCCCATCTCCGGCCGGGATTTTATGGAATTCCTCCGCGCCAAAGCGCGCACCTACGGGCGCCCGGCGGGCTTTGAGTACGGGGAAGGGTTTAATGTGGCGCGGCCGGTGGGGGTGCGGGATTTGTTTGATTTGGTGTGAAGTGGTTGACTGCTTGTCCGCAGATGGACGGGATGTGCGCAGATGGGAATGGGAGCTATGCGGCCTGCAATCAATAACTGTCGGGTATTTTATAATCCAACAACCCAAAATTTTTGATTGCTGACTGGCTCTTTTTAGCCTCGCTGATCGTCGCTTCGCTCCTCGGTGTTCCAGCTCGCCGCGTTAAAAAGCCTCGCCGATGCTTAGGCATCGCCTACGTTTTTTGCCCCTGATCCTGCGGTTGGGATTTAGGACTTGCGAGCTAAAAAATAGCTGCGCCATAATTTCACACCACGCAGTAGACGC
>CAYWHT010000055.1:0-3859 GCA_964458135.1 uncultured Saprospiraceae bacterium
CTAATCAAAAAATTGCTAATTTTCGACTCAAAGACCAAACCCGCAATGGGTTCATTGATTGTCCGGAACGGTTGCCTCAAAAAGATGACCCTCACCATCCGTTGTGATTTCTAGGGGCGCGCCGGCGGGCGCCAGGAAACAGCCCCCCGCGGATAGGGTCAACTGATCGTTAACCCGGCAAACCCCTTGCAAATTGATGAAAATGGAAATGCTGGACCGGCCTTCCCGCCGATGGGCCCGTTCGCTGGAAACCTGTATTTCCCGAAGCTCAAAATCCGGAACCGGCGCCGGATAACGGCGCTCCGTGGCGGAAACCGGCTCGCCTTCCAAAATCTGGGGGTGAACCGGCTGAAAGTCGGTATGCTGCAACAACCCGGGCACATCAATGTGTTTTGAGGTCAAGCCGCCCCGGAACACATTATCGGAATTAGCCATCAATTCAACATTTACGCCCCGCAAATAAGCATGGGGAATACCCGCGCCCTGGTAAATGCCCTGACCGGTTTGCAACTGCACCAAATTGAAAAAATAAATGGAAAAAATGCCCCGGTCAAAATGACCTTCCGGCTTGGTGAAATCGCGAAACGCAAGCGCCGCCCAATAATCAGGATGCGCCATAGACAGCGAACCTTCGGCCAAAGCCGCTTCGAGCCGCCGGGCCAGGGGGGCGAGTAAACGGTTGACCTCTCCCTGGGGCATGCTCATGATGCGTTCGTAGAGCGTTCGCAACCCCCCGGAAAGGTCACCGGCGAGCGGACGCAATTCCCAGGTCTCCTCCATCTGCCGGCGAATCTCCGGCGCGGAGCGAAATCCGTGCAATAACCAGAAATCGCTGAGGGCCACCATGATTTCGGGTTTGTGGTTATCGTCTTTGAAGTTGCGGTGAGGGGCCTCGAGTGGCGTCCCCGCTTCGTTTTCCCGTTGAAAGCCCGCCAAGGCCTCCCGCTTTCCGGGATGCACCTGGATAGACAACATTTTCCGAACATCCAGGATTTTAAATAAAAAGGGCAATTGCCGGTTAAATTGTTTGGCGACTTCCGCTCCCAAGGAGCCTTCCGGATCCCGCTGTATCCATTCCGCAAGAGAATAGGCCTTCTCGTTGAGCAGAACGCTCGCGGGGCCCCGCGGATGAGCGCCCATCCACAGCTCCGCGTAGGGGCGGTTTTCCGTCTTGGATAAGCCCAGCAAATCGGGAATGTACCGGTTGCCACCCCAGTCGTAATGCTGGATGGCGCCTCTTAAACGGTAAAGAGATTTCATAAAGTGGAATTAGGACCGTAAAGATTTAAACTTTTTTTCACTTGATGGTGGGTTAAATTTTTTTGTAAAAAAAAGCAAAAGGAAGTTTTTAAGACCTAAAAAACTATTTATATTTGAGTTCAGCGTTTAGCAATAGCTATCTAATTTTTGGAAAGCGTTCTAATTTAAATAGTAAGGGGGAACGGTTGCCAGGAGTATCCCGGTAACTCCAGGTACGTGCCTGGCAACTTTTTTTCTTACTGCCCGCCTTTCGAACTTTCTCCATCGAATCATTGTACCTTAACGAAAGTATCTCTTTATCGAATTCACTACTTTTGTGGCGTGGGAAGAATAATGGCCATTGACTACGGTACTAAAAGAACGGGGCTGGCGGTCACGGACCCGCTGCAACTGATAGCCAATGGCCTGGATACCGTGTCGACCAACAGCCTTATTGATTTTCTGGATGATTACCTGGAAAAAGAAGAGGTGGAGACCATCGTCGTGGGAGAGCCCCTGCACGATGAAGACGCTCCCGCCCATATTGCTCATCTGGTCATCGGACTGGTGCGTAAACTCCGGAAGCGCTTCCCTGCCCTGAGGGTGACTACCGTAGATGAGCGTTTTACCTCCGAAGAAGCTAAAAAAATCATCCTGCAAAGCGGGGCGGGACGCAAGAAACGCCAACAAAAAGAATTGGTTGATAAGGTTAGCGCTACCCTCATTCTGGATGCATACATGCGGCAAGCCGGATTGTGGTAAGAGAGCGCGAAAACGGTCAGGTATTTAGTTCCCGAAGCACTAAAACAGCGCTTTGATCTAACCTTTAACGCACTTAAGAAATGATATTGCCCATATACGCTTACGGACTTTCCGTACTCAAAAAGAAAGCATCGCCCATTACCCCGGACTATCCCGATTTGGAGCAATTGATCGAAAACATGTGGGAAACCATGTACCATGCCGAAGGCGTGGGATTGGCGGCCCCTCAGGTAGGGCTATCCATTCGGCTGTTTCTGGTGGATACTGTCCAGATGATGGGGGAAGAGGAAAAAGATCAGGGCATCAAGCAGGTGTTCATCAATGCCGAAAAAGTAGAAGAGGCCGGAGCGCCCTGGACCTACGAGGAAGGCTGCCTCAGCATTCCGGAGATCCGGGGAGATGTGGATCGCCCTCCGCAATTGCACCTGCGTTATCTCAATGAAAAATTCGAGCCGCAGGAGGCCGTATTTACGGGAATGAACGCCCGGGTAATCCAGCACGAATACGACCACATCGACGGGGTGCTGTTCATCGAACACCTCAAACCCGTAAAAAAACGCATGGTGCGCCGGCGCCTGGAAAATATCCGCAAGGGAAAAGTGGCCGTCGATTATAAGATGAAGTTCCCGAAAAAATAATTCGGGTTAACGCAGCGAGCTGGAAAACGAGCCAGTCAGCATTCACAAATGTTGGGTTGGCGGGCTATAATCCTGCTGCGGCCGCTACTTCCTTCCAAAATCCGCCGGAATTTCTCCCCAACGCTCGGTCTTCCACTTGAGTAATTCATTAGGATAATCGTGGTTCTGGAGCCAGGTCTCGGCCCGTTCGATGAGCCGGTAAAGGCGCTCCGTTTCGGCGTCGCGCCGCAATTTGGTGCGGCACTTTTTGGCGCGAACCCATTTCATGGCAATGGCGGAGTCGGAATAAACCGGGCGGGAATCTCCCAATCTTTTAAAATGCGCAAGGGCGTGAACAATGGCGAGAAATTCGCCGATATTGTTGGTGCCTAGCGCAAATTGCTCGTGAAAAAGCTGCTCCCCCGTCCCGATAAAGACGCCCTGGTATTCCATGCGCCCGGGATTGCCGCTGCAGGCGGCGTCTACGGCCAATCCATCCCAGTTGATTTCCCGGCGGATGGTTTCGGGCAATTCTTCGGTTTTGGGCGCCGACGTTTTGGACGCCTGCCCCGTAAAATCATCGTAGTTGCCGTGAAAGGCGGCCCGGGCGGCCTCCAGGCTCTTAAAAGACTTGTACTTGGCGCCAGGGTATCCCTTGATCTGGAGCTGGCAATCATTCCAGCTTTCATAAATCCCTGGGTTGTGACCTTCCCAAACCACGTAATATTTACTTTTTTTGCTTTTGGCCATTGAGTGGTGCATCGAGTTATTAAACAAATGTAAAAAAGGTTGTCATCCGCTTCAGTAATCCGGGTTAAACTTTGCAACTTTTTCTGCAAGCTGGCACCAAAGTGGAGCGCCTTTGTAATCTATAGTCTGCCAAGTCAGTACTCACAAATCTTGGGTGGGCGAACTATAATAATCATATAGACTCTGCCGATGAAATTAATCGATACGCATACGCATTTGTACGTAAAAAAATTTGAGGCCGACCGGCAGGCAGTAATTGACCGGGCGCTGGCCCGGGGGGTGGAACGGTTTTACCTCCCGTCGATCGATCAGCGTCACTTTTCGGCTATGCTGCAAATGGAAGCGGATTATCCGGGCCGTTGCTTCGCCATGATGGGGTTGCATCCCTGTTCGGTGGGCGAGGGCTACCAAGAGGAATTGGCCGCGGTAAAGGAAATGCTGGATCGGCGCCCCTTCGCGCGCGTTTCGCCTATTGGATCAGCATCTCGCGG
>CAYWHT010000055.1:3869-6038 GCA_964458135.1 uncultured Saprospiraceae bacterium
ACAAAAGGAAGCTTTTCTGACCCAGATCGAATGGGCGAAATCCTTGGGGTTGCCCATCGTCATTCACAGCCGGGAGGCTACTGACATCATCATCGAATTACTACAAGGCGTAAAGGATGATCGCCTGCGGGGCATTTTTCATTGCTTTACCGGAACCGTCGAGCAGGCTCAAGCTATTATTGATCTGGGGTTTCACCTGGGAATCGGCGGCATCGTCACCTTTAAAAAGGCCGGGCTGGATAAAACGGTTGCCCAAATCAATCTAGAACGTGTGGTCCTGGAAACCGATTCCCCGTACCTGGCGCCCGCGCCGTACCGGGGCAAGCGCAACGAAAGCGCCTATATCTTTGAAATTGCGCAAAAGGTGGCCGAACTGAAAGGGTGTTCGATGGAGGAAGTGGCCGAACAGACTACCCGGAATGCAGAGGCAATTTTTGTTCAGCGCGGGACGAAAGTCAAATAAATCCGGCTTATGGGTAGCAAAGTGAGGAATTCGGGCAGGGGAGAATTCCCGCCAACCGATTGGATGGGCAAAGCCCGATGATTCGGGCTAAGAGGGAAATTTTGATTTGTAACATCTTTTTACAATTTTTGTGATCGTTGTGCTTGTTAAAAAGTTCTTAATATCTATTTTTGTTATCACCGCCTATGCTTTTGATCGTGGCGGTTGCCAAACGGAGAGGTGCTCGAGTGGCTGAAGAGGCACGCCTGGAAAGCGTGTATACCCTAACCGGGTATCGAGGGTTCGAATCCCTCTCTCTCCGCCCAACTTTAAACTAAACAATTCGGATTAAATCTTTAACCAACACATTTGTTAAAACCTTATTGACTATGCGAAAGTTGTTAGCCTTATTGCTGGTACTGGGTTTGGTGGTATTCGCCGCCAATGTAACGTACGCACAAGGTGATCAGGGCGCACCGCAAACGGAAACCGCTACTGGCGGCGGTGCTGACGAAGGTGGAGAAACCTTGAGTGGTTACCAAATATTGAAGAAATACTTCATCGATGGTGACTGGCGCTTCATGAGCTTTGTACTGATCTGTTTGATTCTCGGTCTGGCCTTCTGTATCGAGCGGATTATCACCCTGAATATCGCTACGACCAACACCGATAAATTGTTGGCCCGTATCGACGAAAACCTCAAGTCCGGAGATGTGAACGGCGCTATGGAGGTCTGCAAGTCTACCCCCGGCCCCACCGCCAGCATCCTGTACGAAGGCTTAAAGAATGCAGACGACGGCCCGGAAGCCGTTGAAAAAGCCGTTGTTTCCTACGGTAGTGTCCAGATGGGGCTGCTAGAGCGCGGCCTGGTATGGATTTCTCTGTTCATCGCTATTGCACCGATGCTTGGCTTTATGGGTACGGTAATTGGTATGATTACCGCCTTTGACCGCATCGAAGCCGTGGGTGACCTGTCGCCCTCCGTTGTGGCTGGTGGTATTAAAGTGGCCCTGCTGACGACGGTGTTCGGTCTGATTACCGCCATTATCCTGCAGATCTTCTACAACTATATCGTCAATAAGATCGACGGTATCGTCAACAAGATGGAAGATGCTTCCATCGCGCTGGTAGACCTGCTGGCGGAAAACAACGTTTTCAAAAAATCTTAAGAAGAACCAACGTCTATGTATAATTTCCTAGTCAATAACGGGCAGCGTATCGCGTTCGGTCTGGGGCTCATCGTGACGCTCCTCTTCCTCATCGTGGCGTTCAACGGAATGGATAGTTTTCAGGCGTTGCCGGAAGATGACAAAGTAAGCACGAGCATCTTTGACGTCGGCATCAAGGGAGCCATCGCTTTCATCATTGCCGCCGCTGCCGGAATGATCATCTTCGGTTTGTTACAGACCTTCAGCCACCTCAAGTCCTCCTTTATTGGAATTCTCGGATTTGTGGCGCTCATCGCCGTATTTTTCATCGCCTTTAGCTCCGCTAGCGGCCAGGCTTCCGGCGAAATCGCCGAAGCTGTGGATCGCGCCGGAGGTGTGTCTGAAAATGCCATGAAGTACATTGGCGGCGCCATAACAACCGCCTTAATTCTGCTCGGACTCGCAACCGCTGCCTTCATCCTTTCGGAAATACGTAACTTCTTTAAATAAAGGCATCATGGCAAAAACAAAGTCCAGAGATCGAGTGAACACGGAAATTAATGCCGGCTCCATGGCCGA
>CAYWHT010000055.1:6048-12585 GCA_964458135.1 uncultured Saprospiraceae bacterium
ATGGCCGACATCGCCTTTCTGCTGCTCATCTTCTTTCTCGTAACCACAACGATCGTTCAGGATAAGGGTATCCTCGTCAAACTTCCGCCCTGGTCGGAAGAAGAACCGGATATCACCAAGTTGAAGAAACGCAACGTCTATTCCGTACTGGTGAATGCACAAAACCAACTGTTGGTCCGTGGCGAACCCATGGATATCTCCCAACTGCGGGATAACGCCAAAGAATTCATCAACAATCCGAATAATCGCGAGGATATGGCCGAAAAGCCCACCAAAGCGATTATCTCCCTGAAAAATGACCGGGGCACCGAATACGAAACTTACCTCGAAGTCTACAACGAACTCAAAGGGGCCTACAACGAATTGTGGGATGAACTCAGTAAAAAGAAGTACGGCATCCCTTACAGTGATGATATGCCCTTTGCCTACAAAAAAGCAATTCGCGACGAAATTCCCTTCGTACTCTCGGAGGCGGAACCTACCGCTTTCGGAGAAGAGGAATAATCGCAAAATTGCCCGTAAGTAAGAAGTTGCGTCGTCGAAAAACTCCGATTCATTACTTCACCTCGATCTGACGCCAGTGGTCAGATCTCAAAGTGAACCGAGTTATGTCTAAATTCAGTAAGAAAAGAGGTAAGTCCAAACCGACCATATCTACGGCCTCGCTGCCGGATATCATTTTCATGCTCCTGTTCTTCTTTATGGTGGTAACCGTACTGCGGGACGCCGAACTGAAAGTTCAGGTCACTACGCCAAGAGCCACTGAACTGACCAAGCTCGAGCAAAAGTCTCTGGTCAATTACATTTATATCGGCAAACCGGTAAAAAAATACCAGGATGTTTACGGCACCAGCCCCCGGATGCAGCTCGGCGACAAATTCGCCAGCCTGGCGGAAATTCCGATCTTCCTGGAAAAACATCGCGTAAAAGTACCGGAAGTTAAGCGTCCGATGATTATCTCTTCGCTAAAGGTAGATCAAGAAGTTACCATGGGCATCGTTACGGATATCAAAATCGAGCTGCGTAAGGCCGGTCAGCTGAAGGTGAGCTATTCGGCGAAACCCAAGCCTGATTAATAGTTTTTCACTGCCTCTTTTATCAAAGCACTAAAAAGGATATCCCGCTCCGGGATATCCTTTTTGTTTTTACCGCAGCCGGTCCATCGATCTGACCAGCTTTTCATCCTTTTGAATATTGCGGCGGGCCAGAACGACAAAAACCAGCATCAGCACCGGAAAAATCAATCCCAGCTGCAGGCTGACGGGCGCCGCCTCGCGCCGCTGCCCGGCAAGCCGGGCCGCCACCGGAGGATGATAAGCCGTAAGGGTGTCCCGACGGGGCAACGCCCGCTGGGCCAATACCCGGCCAACCGTTTGATCCGTGCGGGGATAAAGCGTTAAAGAATCGATATGCTCCCGGCGGGGAATAACGGCCACCACCGTAGTAAAAGGCGGTTGCAACACCTCCGTGGTATCCTCCGGAAGAGCGGCAAAGCCCATTGCCGTACTGTCAACAGGCGTAATAGCCGGAAAAAGAAGCGGGGTGCTGTCCAGAACGATGGTGTCTTTGGTGGATGCCGGAGCGGAGGAGGCGAAGCTGGTATCGGCGGGCGGGGCAAGCGAACTATCTAACTGGAGACTATCCGTGAGCGCCGTATCCGGGCGCAACGTGTCTGGCCGGGTGCTGTCAAAGGAAATGGAGGTGTCCACCCGGGAGAGCGTGCTGGTGTCTTTATCGGGGAGATTAACGGGAATCGTAAGAGTTCGTTTAAAAAGCACTCCCGTTTGTTCAAAACCAGGCAGATCCATCACCGTTCGTCCCGTAGTGGCCAGAGGTATACTCAAATTGGCGGCGTGGGCCTGAAAGTAAAGAGCGCCTATCCAGCCGAGCCCGGCCAATCCCAACAATACGACCATAGCGCTTACCCGCCGCTGCAGCTTGCGGTTGCGAAATAAAAAGATGGCGCCGAAAGCTAACAGCGCCGCCAGCGAAAAAATGATGGGGATGGCCAGGTGATCCGCCCAATTGAAAACCCCATCCGCAAAAATGACGGAAAAGTCGAGCCCCAATCCCGTCAGGGCAAAAGGAAACGCCAGGGTGCAGAGGGCCGAAACGGCGGCCAGAAAAAGGTATATCGTCTGAATTCGTTGGATCATCAGTCTCGTTTTGCGCATCGGAGAAAATGGCTGTCCGTCGTTCGTTGCCATTGCCGACGCATTAGTAATGCAATACCGGGCGCAAATATATCTAATATCTTATTTTTGCTTGCTGCATAACTAATGAATACATCCTTGGGAAGTTATAATTTGAGTTTTTGGGAGGAAGAGGCTTTTTTCCGCGATATTGACGCGCTGATCATTGGTAGTGGATTGGTGGGGCTTAGCGCGGCCATCAGCCTGCGGGAACAACGCCCCGATTGGCGGGTGGTCGTCCTGGAAAGGGGGCCCCTGCCCATCGGCGCTAGTACCCGCAATGCCGGTTTTGCCTGCTTTGGCAGTATGACGGAGCTGATGGACGACCTTACCCAAATGCCAGCCGAAACCGTATGGGAAGTTGTGGCCATGCGTTGGCGAGGCCTGCAATTATTGCGCAAGCGACTGGGCGACCGCCGCTTGGGATACCGGGAATACGGCGGATTCGAAGTCTTTCGATCCGAAGAGCAGGATGTGCGCGAACAGTGCCTGGCGCACTTGCCCGACTTCAATTACCGCTTGCGGGATATCACCGGCTTACCGCAGGTTTTTCAACCCGCCGATGAACGCATCACCGATTTTAAATTCAACGCGATTCGTTGGTTGATCCGCAACGGGGCGGAAGGGCAATTACACACCGGTAACATGATGAAAGCCTTGCTGGCTATGGCGCGTGAAAAAGGGGTGGAAGTGTACAATGGAATCGAGATTGCCCGGCTTGAAGAAGCCGGCAGTGGCGTGTTACTGGAAACCACAGCGGGCTGGAGTATCCGCGCCGAACGACTTCTGGTGGCTACCAACGGCTTTGCGGGCCGCCTATTGCCCGAACTACAGGTAGAACCCGCCCGGAATCAGGTCTTGGTCACCGAACCTATTCCCGGCCTGGCTTTTCAGGGGTGTTTTCACTACGACCGCGGCTACTTCTACTTTCGCAACCTCGGGGAACGCATTCTGCTGGGGGGCGGCCGGCAGCTGGCCCCCGAAACGGAACATACCGATGAGCTGGGCAGTAGCCCCCTAATTCGCGGCGCCCTTGTCCGCCTATTGCGGGAGGTAATTCTTCCGGGCCGCGAAGCTCAAGTGCAGAAGTGGTGGAGTGGCATCCTCGGAGTAGGGGCCGCCAAAGCCCCCATCGTTCGCCGCCTATCCGAGCGGCTGACGGTGGCCGTCAGACTGGGGGGCATGGGCGTGGCCATCGGAAGCCAAATGGGAGAGAAAGCCGCCTGCCTGCTCACCGAAAAACCATAGTTATCGTTAAAAGCGGGTTAAAACCCGGCTCTATAAGTCGGAAAACGCATAGCCAATCGTTCTTCCATAACCAATAAGCATAGTCTGCCAAGTCAGAAATCACAAATTCTGGGTTGAAAGACCAATCGCACAAGACTAAGACCATAAATGGGGCATAAGCCAACACATAACGGCAAACGCTTGACCAAAAGCGCCAAATTCATGGCGGTTTTGGCATTGCTGTGCTTTGCCAATGTATTGTTGGGCCAATCGCCAACCGAAAAGCGGGACACCACGCCGAAAGATCTGGTCGATGTGGAATACGCTGACTTGCTGGAAAATATTCAACGCCGCGGCGTTGTCCGGCAAAAACTATCCGGTAATGTCGAGCTCAGCCAAGATAGCATCTACCTGTTCTGTGACTCCGCCATCATCGAAGACAGCATTCGGGTGGAAGCGATCGGAAACGTGATTATCGAACAGGGGGATAGCATCAGCATCTTCGGAGACTCCCTGTTCTACAATGCTTTCCTGCGCCAAGCCGACCTTTACGGCGAGGTGGACCTCGTTTCCGGCCCGCAACGCTTGCTTACCGATAGCCTTCATTATGACCTCAAGACCAAGCTGGCTACCTATACCGAGGGCGCCACCTTGTTGAAAGACAGCACCCAGCTCAGCAGCAAACGCGGCTACTTCTACGTAGAGACCAACGAAGTCTACTTCAAGGACAGCGTGGTCGTCATCGACACAAATTTCAACCTGCGCGCCGATACCCTTAAATATCATACCCAAACCAATATCGTCACCTTTCTGGGCCCCACCGTGATTTACAACGATACGAGTAAGATTTATTGTGAGGCGGGCTTTTACGATTTGGAAAGGCGGGTGGCGGAATTCACCCAAAACGCGCAATTCAAGCGGCAAGACCAAATCGCCAGCGCCGACAAGATTAACTACAACGGCGCCACCGGCAATTACCGCCTGGTGGGCAACGCCCGCTTCCGCGAAGGGGAGCGGCGGGCGGCCGCCGACACCATCCTCTACAACGAACGCAGCGAGACGACGACGCTGTTTGGTAACGCCCGCTACCGCGACGCCACCGAAGAAATTGAAGCCCCCCGCATCGTCTATAACGCCAAAAGCGAAAGCTACACCACGCGTGGGCGTTCGCGCATCAGCGACCCACCCCAGATCCTGGAAGCCAATCAGGTGGATTACAGCGAGGAAAGCGGCATGGGTATTGCCCTGGGCAACGTAATCTGGCGGGATACTTCGGCCGAGCTAAGCATTCGCTGCGATACGGCCAACTACGACCGCCGCACCGACTACCTGAAAGCCATCGGCGGCCGGCGCGGGCGCCCCATGATGATCAGCCTGGTGGAAGGCGATTCCCTCTACCTGGCCTCCGACACCCTGACCGCCATCACCGACGATACATTGCAGAACGACAGCAATCGCGTTTTCCTGGCGTATCACGACGTCCGAATTTACAAATCTAATCTGCAAGCGGTTTGTGATTCGCTGACCTACCATTCGCAGGACTCTCTCTTCCGGCTTTTCCGCAATCCACTACTTTGGTCGGATACCTCACAATTCAAAGCCGACACCATCCACATGAGCATGAAGAGCGGGCAAATTGACCGGGTGTTCTTGATCAAGGACGCGCTCATTCTCAATTCGCCCGATCAGGTTTATTACAATCAGGTCAAGGGGAAAGACATTACGGCCTTTTTCCGCGACGAGCAGCTGCGACGCATGCAAGTAGAAGGCAATGCCGAATCCGTTTACTACGCCATGGATGACTTCGGCGCCTACGTCGGCGTGAATTACATCATATGCAGTGAGATGATGCTGTTTTTCGGCGATAATCAAGTGGAAAGTATTAAATTTTTTACCCAACCCGAGGGGAAAGCTTATCCCATGCGGCAGGTCAATCACGAAAAGTTGAAGTTGGAGGGCGTTCGCTGGTACAAAGAAAGGCGCCCCGCCAGCCTGAATGACCTATTTCCGGCGGTTGCCCGGCAACCGCCTCCCCCGCAGCGGGAAGAGGCCAAACCCGAATCTGCAACCACCGAAGATAATAGCAAAGCCAACCAATAAAATCATGCGTTTTTCGAGCCGGCTGATTTTCCTTGCCTTGTACATCGTTCCGGCGCTGGTTTACTCCCAGCCCGAACGGGATTTACTGCGCGCCAACGAGGCCTACCAAAATCAGGCGTACGCAGAGGCCGTTCGCATCTACCAACAGTTGCTCGATAGCGGCTATTACTCCGAAGCGCTTTACCATAATTTGGGTAACGCCTACTTCCGTATGGACAGTCTGGGGCAGGCCGTATTAAATTACGAGCGGGGACTGTTGCTGGCCCCACGCGACAAGGCCCTTTTGCGGAATTTGCGGGTAGCCCGCAGCCGGCAGGAAGACCAAATCGAGCGATTGGAAACCTTCTTTTTGCGGCGTTGGTGGAACAACCTGAGGTTGTGGTTGACCGAATCAGCCTGGAGTGGGCTGGGACTGTTCTTGCTGTGGAGCGGGGTGGCGGGGCTGCTAGTTTGGCTGCTTGGCGCCCGGCGCAACCAAAAAAAATGGGGCTTTTTTCTGGGCGTGCTGTGCCTGGGCGCGGCGGGGCTGGCTCTGGTGCTGGGGTTTAGCCGCAAGGCGCTGGAAGTGAACAGCCGGCGCGCCGTCCTGCTTTCCGAGAAAGAAGCTTTCCGGGTAGCCCCGGATACCCTCAGCCGCACCAACCGCCGCCTGCACGACGGAGTAGTCGTTGACATCATCGACTCCCTGGGCGGTTACTACAAAACCCGCTTGCGTAACGGGGATGAGGGGTGGATCAAAAAGGAAGCGCTGGAACGCATTTAGCCCAGATTATGCATGAGTCCTTCGTCACGAGAAGCCAAACTGCCCGCCCTGTGAAATAAAGCGAAGCTTTACCCGCGGTATTTCACAGGGCTCACCATTCTTGGGCGTCCTCCTCAGTCGATGCTCACCGTATCTGGGGATACGCCTGCGCGGCTCATTCCTGCGAGCGACCAGGCCTGGCAACCATCTGCGCCGCTCCCTACGAAAAACTCATGCATCATCCGGGTTATAGTCTGACAACTCAGGATTTGTGAA
>CAYWHT010000056.1:0-5863 GCA_964458135.1 uncultured Saprospiraceae bacterium
ATACGGCGTTGCGAAAATCCTCATTTAGCTTACTCCGCCCGCCCGTTCGGTCGGGCAAACCTTGTCTAATTTAAAAAATGGCTAATTTTCGACTCAAAGACC
The DNA here is from genome assembly GCA_964458135.1 of uncultured Saprospiraceae bacterium. Lineage (GTDB taxonomy): Bacteria > Bacteroidota > Bacteroidia > Chitinophagales > Saprospiraceae > CAYWHT01. Next base: position 103 of record CAYWHT010000056.1, read on the forward strand.
AAAACCGCAATGGGTTCAATGAAAGGGGGTAGCGTATTTTTTTTCGTTATGCGATCTTTATTGCAGCCCGACGGCGTAGTAATATTTCCCGGGAATATCCTCATAGACGCCTTCCATCAGTACCCCGCCGTCTTTTTGCCGGAGCAATTCTAAAAATTCCGATTTATCCGCTACGGTTTGCTTATCCACCTTCGTAATGATAAATCCTTCCTCCATTTTGGTTTGCCGGCGAATCAATCCATCCTTGAGGTTAACGACTCTTACGCCGCCGGGAATGCCGAGCTTTTCGGCGGTTTGCTCATCCAGGGTTTCGAAGGTAGCCCCCAGGCGACCGGAAAGGCTTTCTTCATCCTTGGCTTCGGCGATTTTGGTTTCGCCCTGGCGGTTTTTGAGGACGACTTCAAAAGTTTTCTGCTCTCCGTTGCGCAGTACGGTTACCTGTATTTGGTCACCGGGTTGCTTTTGGGCGATGATTTCCTGCAAGCGAGCGGCGGAGTTGACATCCTCCTCTTCGATGGCGACGATGACGTCACCCGGCTGAATACCGGCTTCGGCGGCTGCACTGTTGCTGAGCAGGCTATCGACGTAGACGCCCCGCGTTACGCTCAGATTTTCTTCCTCCGCCAGGCGCGCGTTGACGCCCCGGATCATAACGCCCAGATAGCCGCGCTGCACCCGGCCGTACTGGATCAGGTCTTGCACGACTTTGCTGACAATATTGGAAGGCACGGCAAAACCGTAACCCGAATAGGCGCCGGTCGGACTGGCGATGGCGGTATTGATGCCTACCAACCCGCCTTCGAGATCAACCAGGGCGCCGCCGCTGTTGCCGCGGTTGATCGCCGCGTCGGTCTGGATGAATGACTCCACGGCGTATTGCTCCCGCAGGATATTGATATTTCGGGCTTTCGCGCTGACGATGCCAGCAGTAACCGTGGAGTTGAGGTTGAAGGGATTGCCGACGGCCAGCACCCACTGCCCGACCTCAACCTTGTCGGAATCGGCAAAGGGTATGGTGGGTAGGTCTTCGGCCTGGATTTGCAATACCGCCATATCCGTATTGGGATCTGCGCCAACCAACCGGGCTTTGAAGTTACGGTTATCGTAAAGGGTAACTTCGATATCGTCGGCATTGCGCACCACGTGGTTGTTGGTCACAATATAGCCCTGCTCATTGATGATCACTCCCGAACCCGAGCCTACCCGGGGTTGAGGTTGCTGTCGTTGCGAAGGGTTCCGGCGGCGGAAGAATTGATCAAAAAAATCATCGTTAAAAAACTCTTCCAGCGGGCTTCGCGGACCAGAACGGTTGCCGGCCGGCACACGCTGGGTAGAGCGGATATGCACGACCGCATCCATGACTTTTTGGGCCGGCTCGGTAAAATCGAGCATGGCGGCCGGACTGCTCCCCCTGGCTTTTCCTTCGTAATTGGTTTCCAGGGAAGGATTGGGGTCGACATGTTCAATCTGAAGCCTTTGCTCCTGACCCCCTCCAAAAAACTGGTAAGCGCCGATGGTCAGCAAACTTACCGTTAACGCAATTAGACCCGCAAGCAAATAGATCTTCCGGCTATTCATAAGTTCTATCGAAATTTTATTGACTAATCATTTACCTGTCAACTGTATAAGGATGAGGAAAGAAGCCTTGTTTAGAGATCGTCTGGATTTATAGCCTGCCAATTCAGTATTCCCCTACTTTGGGTTGGCCGGCTACATCTAACCCGGATTATGCATGAATTGATCTATTACGCGGCGCAACTACCCGCCCTGTGGAATACCGCAGATAAAGCTTCGCTTTATTTCACAGGGCGGGCAGTTTGGTAGATGAATTCATGCATCATGCGGGTTAAGTACTAAACCCCACCTTTTTCTTTCCCACTTGCTCTCCCTGCTCTTAGTGTTCGCAGTCGATTAAGCGCCGCCGCTAGTTCTAGTTTACGGAATTCAGCGAGGTCAGCGCGTTTTCGACCGTCCAATACATCCAAAGATTGGTTTTCTATATCCGCCATTACCCGGTTGATGGCTTGCGGCAGTGTCATGTATTCCAGGTATTTTTTCAAATAGACGAGTGCTTCTCCGATGGCGTTGAGCTGGCTGTGATCGGTTAGCTGCTCTACGGCGGAGAGGTCGATTTCCGTGTCGCCGAATTGGAGGCTTCGCGTTGCATGGGCGCGGATTTTGTTTTTTCGTCCGCGGGCAGGGTCGATGCTTGCCGCGTCTATCCGGCGTTCGGGCAGGGCTCCGAAGGCGCCGTCGCCTTCCTGCCGGCGGGCGTCGGCTTCGTCGGCGATGGCCTTTGCTTGCTGGGTCAAGTCGTGGGGTTGGTATTCCACCATGCAGATTACCCGGTCGGCAATACTAAAATAAAGCCCCGAGCCACCGATAACCAGCACCGAGGAAACGCCTTTTTCGTGTTGCAACTGTCTCGCCTTATCCAGAAATGGGGTGATGGGTTCCCGCTCTTTAGGCACGAGCTGTTGCATGCGGTAGTCGCGAATCATGAAATTAGTGGCGGAGGTATCCTCATCGATAAGCAGCACGGAGGCGCCGGCCTCTAGGGCTTCGATGGTATTGGCGGCTTGGGAAGTACTACCGCTGGCGTTTTCCGTATTAAATTGCCGGGTGTCTTTACCGTGGGGCAAGTTATTGATAAATGGGGCGATATTGACGCCGGCGACCGGTCGGCCGTCCTCCGCCCGGATCTTTACCGCCGCCGGATGGGTGACTACGAAGGCCCGGCCGTCGGCAGGCAAATGGTTGTACACGCCCAACTCCAGGGCATTGAGCAGGGTGGATTTGCCGTGGTAGCCTCCGCCGACGATCAGCGAAATGCCCGGTCCGATGCCCATACCGCTGACCTTGCGGTGGGGCAACTGCAATTCCACGCGCAGGGAATCGGGGGAACGGAAGGGAACGCCCTCCCGCAACGGGCGGGGATCAACGCCACTGGCCCGGGGCAATAAGGCCCCGTCGGCCACAAAGGCGATCAGGTTATTTTTTGGCAGCAGGGCGCGCAGGGCATCCGCATCTTCATTAGTAAAAAGGTGCTCCCGCAACCGCTCGGGATCGATGGCCTCCCAGCGCAGGCTGTGCTCCAGAATATCCGGAATTTCCCGGGTGAGGATATCTTCCGCCTGCCGTCCGGCAATTTTGCGGCCAAAGGCCGGCAAACCGACGCGAAAACGCACCTCCAATTCCGGGCCGTAAAGCAGGACGGCCGTGCGTTCCAGAATTTCCTGGCCGGGCTGGTCAATCATAACAAGCCCGCTTTTTCCGCTTCCCCGGTCGCCGCGAGCGTACCGGCGGATGGCGCGGGCGAATTGCCGGGCCAGAAAATCCCGCAAGGCCACCTCCCGGCTGCGGTTCTCCCAGCTCCAATGGGGGAAGTCGTGCGGCAGGCGCAGCCGCAAATTACTGGGGGCGGCAAAGGGATCGCCCTGAACGTGGTCGAGGTACAATTCGAAGCCATCCCCCTCGTAAGCGCCCTGAATATCTTTGTAGGCCTTGTAGCCTTTTCCGTCAATACGTTGTAGCGTTCGGCTAAGATCGGCAAGTGACTGCATGGGTTGGTTTTGTGATTCTTTACTGACAACGCCGCTAAAATCGTGCAGTTCATATCGTTTTCGTTGACTCCCTAACTAAAAATCAATTACCTTGATTGATCTCAAACCAGTACCTATGGCCAAATCATCCAAGCGCTTAGCCCGGTTTACCTACGCCCTGATATCGGTGGTATTGATATTTTACATTATCATCAATGCAAAAGGCTTCCTGGCGCCGCTGACCTTCGGGATCTTGTTTGCGGCAATGCTCAAACCCCTGTGCCAATGGTTTGAGCGGCTTATCCGCTTTCGCCCGATAGCCATCATCCTTACTTTCTTTACGGCGCTCTTACCTGTTTTCGGGATTATCACCCTCCTTTCGCTGGAATTTTCCATCGTGCTCAATCAGCTCGGTGCGATTAGTGCTTCGCTCAATAAAGGCGTGGATAATTTATTGGCATGGATTAGCCAGTACGCCTCCGTATCCCAGGAACGGGATCCGGACTGGCTTTCCGACCAACTTTCCAACATTATCAACCGATCGGTTTCCTTCATTGGGGAAGGACTGAGCCTTTCCACCACCCTGCTGGGCGCCATTATCCTGATTGTGCTTTTCACCTTCTTTTTTCTGTTGTACCGCACCTCGTTTAAAAACTTTTACCTCATCCAATTTCCCCGGGAGAAGCGGGAGCAGGCGGAGAATATTCTCATTAGCACCGAACGCCTGACCCGCAAGTACCTCTTCGGTCAAGGATTGGTCATGATGATTCTGGCGGTACTAAACACGACGGGGCTGTGGCTAATCGGCGTAGATTATGCGGCCTTTTGGGGCGTGCTGGCGGCCATTCTGGCCATTATTCCCTACATCGGCACCACCCTGGGCGGCACCCTGCCCTTTTTGTACGCGCTGGCCACCGCCGGTAATTTGTGGCAACCCGCAGCGGTTGTTGTTTTTTACGGTGCGGTGCAAAATATCGAGGGTAATTTTATTACGCCGAAGGTGGTGGGGGGCAGCGTGGACATCAACCCCTTCGCCGCCATTCTGGCGCTTATCCTGGGCGGAACCCTATGGGGCATCGCCGGCTTGATACTGGCCCTGCCGCTGACCGCCATTGTCAAGGTATTGTTTGAACATATCGACTACCTCAAGCCGGTCGGCGCTCTCATGGACCGCGATTTATTCAGCAAGCGGGAAGTATTTCTGGAGAAATTTGATGAGGCGCGTTACCGCATTTCCAGCTTTTTACGTGGAGAGTAGGCAGTAAGGGCCCGGAGTCGCCGCCGGCCGGATAAAGATCTTTTAGAGCTTGTTGAAAGTTTGCTTTTGATAGGGTAAGCTCCCAACAAGCTACTTAGTTTCTCATGCGCACTAATACCGGTAAATCGCATTGATGGAAGTGGTGCGGTCGGGCAATTCATCGCGTTCGAGATCGTACACTTCCCCGCCCTGCAGAAAAGTTTGAACGGCGGCAAAATTGAATAGCGCCCGGCTGTGGAGGTCGATCTCGTCATCTACTTCCACGTACTTGATGGCTGGCTTGTAGGTGCCGGTCCACCGCGCCGCGCGATCGAGCATCAAGGTATGCACGCGGCCCTCTACGGCGGCCGCCACAATTTCCCTTAGTGAAATGGAAGCTTTTCCTTGCAACATCTGCTCGATAAAGGCTTTGCGTTTTTCGACTTTTTTATGCTGAAAGAATTCCCTGGCGATGGGCCAGGCTTTCTGCATGAGAGCGTCCAGCGAATCCTGTTGGGGGTGGTGGGAAATTTGTCGATGCTGAAGTAAGGGGTAACGGGAGTTTTCCCGATACAGCGCGGTCAGGGCATCCGGCCCCGCCAGGATGAGCGGTGCGCCACTACCGGAAAGCAGGCTTAGGACGCCATCGTCCAGGCGCTGGAAGATGCGCTCCAGATGGTCGTGCAGGTCTTTCCCTTCGGGCACTACCACATCTCCCGCCGCGCTATCCGAAGCGCCGTCGTGCGGTAGAATGCGCTGCATGTTAACGGGGGCCAAATTCTGGTTCAGCCCTTCAAACAGGCGGAGTTGGGAATCGGTAAGGGAGAGGAGAAAATAGCGCCCCATTCCACTCAACAGCGGTAAAAGCGGGCGGAGATAAAACTCCCGGCCAAGGTAGCTCAGATCGATCTCCAAATCGGGGATTTCAAAAAACTCCAGACTGCCGGGGGCAAAAAAAATGCTGACCGTTCCCGGGGAGTAG
>CAYWHT010000056.1:5873-12338 GCA_964458135.1 uncultured Saprospiraceae bacterium
CCAGCAAGCTTTTCTGGACTTGTTGCGTGCGCAGGGCGGCTTCCTCCTCATCCACCCCCAATTCGGTGAGCTGCTCTTTACAATCCGCCAGGGCGCTTTGCAAACGAAGCTGGTCGATCTCGTAAATCTCAGACGCCGCATTGTACTGTTTAGTCAGATAGATCGATGCACAGTACTCGCTTTTGACTTCCGCCAATAGATGGATCAACTCTTTGTTCAGCGTCATAAGCTATTTGTCCTTCCTTTAAACCCCGAACCGCCCCGAAATTAGTCCTTCTGGGTAGCTTGCGGGGCATTGATCACCTCGTAGGTGCCGTCGGCCACCCGCGCGTCAAATTCTTCGCGGGGCACCGGCATTTTGCGATTCAAACTTACGAAGAAGAGCGTAACTGTGGTATTGGTTTGCTTGATGATTCTAACTTTTATGCTTCTATCGATCATGGTTGTGAAAATTTAATGATTTTGAAAATTTTGAAAATCCCGTCGGCCGGTTCCTTTTACGCTATTTCAGCGATGAGTAGCGGGGGCCATGACGCCAGCCGGCTTTAGCGCCCGCAGTACCGGTGACAAGCCCCTAAAACGTGGAAAGTGAAAACAGATTCAGGTTGTGCCGGCTACTGACGGCCTTTAGTGGCAGGGCAAGCGCCGCCAGCATCCGGCAGAGATAGGCTTACATGCTAAGCGCGGGCTCGCTGCTTTCGGTAAACTTCTTACCGTCCCATTTGCCGAGCCATTCGCACTCTTTACCTAAGCTCTTATATTTTAGGAAAGCATCGATTGCAGCGGATTTGTCGCTGCGGTAAATGGTAATGTTGTTGGGCATGGCTTTGATCGTAAAGTAATACTTATCCTTGCCCATGCTAAATTGTTTTTTCGATCTCATACTTAACGGTTTAAACTACATAAACATCATTTATTTCTTATGCGCTTTACCTTTTTGGCTTCCAGTCCTTTCTCGCTGGGCTCCAATTCGAAGGCGACCTGATCTCCTTTGGAAACACGATCCTGCAGATCCGTCACGTGTACAAATACATCCTTTTCGGTGCTGCCGCTTTCGATGAAACCGTAGCCTTTTTTACGGTTAAAAAACTTGACCCTTCCGGTGTAGGACTGCGCCGTTTTTTTGGGATGGAATAGGGCTTTAATTTTTGCTAACATGATCAATTACTTTTGAATGCCGGTTTCATACTGCCGGTTTTTTGAGAATGGCCGGATTGATAACTTCGTACAGCCCCATTTCGAGGCGGTGTCGGAAATTCCGCAGGGGCAATTTGATTTTACAGTGCTGTTCGATAAAGAGCAAGGTTACAAAACCGGCTTCGCTACTTAGAATTTTGACTTTTCTGGTTTTAATCTTTGCCATTCTACTGTTTAATTTATACGACTACTTTTTCTATATAATCACTATTGAGCAAACGCAAGGCCCCCATGTATTTGAGCTGAAAGGATAGGAGGTCACCGACTTTGTAGTTGCGGCGCGTCTCGCCGAGGTCCACCACCAGCATATCCGAACTGGCGTTAACGATTTCGATATCCGGGTCATCGGCAACCAGATAGTCGGGTGAAATATCTAACAGGCCGATATCCAGGATGGCCCGGTAGGAAGTTTTACCGTAATCGCTTTCGTCCACTTCCAGCACTTCGCCCGAAGGATTGGCGGCCATCAGGCCGATGGGCACTTTAGGCTTTTTAGTAATTTCAATGATCTCCGTATAAAGCCGTATGACATCCTGTTTCATACCCTCGATGGGCTCCTCGGTGACGAGATTATTGCCAAAATACAGGGTTTCACCGATGCGAAAGTGGTTGACCGCTTTTGGCATTTGCTTTTGCGTCAGCAAAGGCAGTACAACCGAGGTGCCTCCGGTGATGTAGGGGATCTTCCTGTTAAATTTGGCTTCGATCAACTGTTTATACAAACTGAGCTGTATCATCTTATCCTGCGAGGGCATCACCCCGTGCAAGCAGTTGAGATTGGCGCCGAGGGCGGTAACTTCGATATTTGGTAATTCAAAGACGGAAGCGTAGAAGTCGATGAGGTGATCCCCCATAATGCCTTCTCGCAAGTCCCCTAGCTCAATCATTATTACAATTTTGTGCACCTTGCCCTGTCTTTGGGCTTCTTCGGAAAGCATCTTGATGATGGTGCTTTCGGAATTGAAGCTCGCATCGGCGTAGCGCACTACCTCTTCGATATTCCGGCTACCGGGAGGCTTGATGAATACGGTCTGCACCTCGGGGGCCAGTCGCTTGATGATTTCCAGATTGTGGATCCGGCTATCACAGACCTCTTTGATCCCCAGGTCCAGGACTTCCTTGAGGTAGGCTTCGTTACCGCAAAGAAGCTTGGTGACGATCGCCCATTCTTTACCGTTTTCACGGAAAAGCCGATCGAGGAATTCGTAATTGTGCCGGAGGTTATCCCGGTATAATTTTAAAAATGCCATAATTCAATGAACTAAAAATTTAGATATTGATTCTTAGCGCCCTTTTTTTTCGTTGAGCAGGCGGTCACAAATGCCGCTACAGATCAGGATGCCGGTCTCGATCAGCGCATCGGGAAAATCGTAATCTGGATTGTGCAGGGCCGGCATGTTTTTCCCGGCCCCCAAACCGAACATGGCCCCGCTGAACCGCTGACTGAATGCGCCGAAATCTTCTCCCCATTTGAAGGGTTGCTCCCGTATAATGAAGGGCAAATTTTCTGCGGCGGCTACCTCCCGGATCAGTTTGACCGAAGGCGCGTCGTTGAAATTAGCCCGGAATACATTCGTCCATTCAAAAGCAGTGGACAATCCATAGCTTTGGGCAATTTCTTGGCTTTCGCGCAGGAATGCGTCTCCCCATTCGTCCATTAGCGCTTTGCGCCAACAGCGCAGCGTCAGGTGCACCTCTCCGTATCCGGCGGAAACGCCGTAAGCTGGTTCGCCCATGATGACGTGCACCGGCGTCGCCAACCGAAAATCTTCAGCCGCCGCATCGGGCAAGCTCCGCGTTTCGGCCATTTCCAGTATCTTGGCGATGGCGGGCGCGGGATTAATGCCGTTTTCCGGTTCGGCGGCGTGGGAGGTTTTGCCTTGCAGGCGCAGGATCAGGCTTTTCACCGAAGCGTTGAACGCCCCTGCTTTGGTGACGATCGCCCCCAGCGGAAAGCCGGGTAAATTATGCAGGGCAAAAGCATAATCCGGATGGAAGGCCGCAAACTTATCGTCCTCCAGCATCCAGGTGGCGCCCTCGCCGGTTTCTTCCGCCGGTTGGAATAAAAAGATCACCGATCCGCTTTCGGGCCGGTTAGCGGCGATCAACCGGGCCAATCCCATGATGATGGTCATGTGGCCGTCGTGACCGCATTTGTGAGACTTATTCCTTACCCTGGATGAATAGGATAAGCGATCGTTGGTTTCCTGTATGGGTAAAGCGTCCAGTTCGGCGCGAAACATTAGGCGCGGCCCCTCGGCTTTACCGTTAAATTCCGCGATGAGCCCGTGGCCGCCGATTCCGGCAACCAATCGATCGGGGCTCAGTCGGCGCAGCTCTTCGGCAATGCGCTTGGCGGTTGCTTGTTCTTCTCCGGAAAGTTCCGGATGGGTGTGTAGCTCGTGACGTAACGTGGTTAACTGTTCGAGTAAAGTCGATTCGATTTTTTTGGTCATAGGCCGATTTGCGCGGGTTGGCTTTCGGTCTTCTGTTCCGTTTTCCCTTTTTTGGGAAAACCCAGACTCAATACAATAAGTGTAATCAATGAAACGGTGATTCCGGCGATGTTGGCATCCAAACCGTAGGGCAACGCATAACTTATCGTCATAAGGGTCAGGGTAGTACCCCCTCCCAACAACATAGCCATGAACGCAGCCAGCGGCGTGGCTTTTTTCCAGTACAGCCCGCCCAGGATGGGAATGAACAGGCCCGACACCATGAAGGCGTAGGATTTCAACATCAAAGAGAGCACGTTTTCCATCTGCAGAGCAACCAGCAACGCCAGAGCTCCGATGGCGAAAGTGGCCATCTGCGAAAGCCGTAATACGCGTTTTTCTTTCCCTTTCAACGGGCTGAAACGCCCGATAATATCCGTAACGATATTGCCGGAGGCCGCCATCAGACAACTGTCGGCCGTAGACATAATCGCCGAGAAATAGGCCGAGAGCATCAGCCCCATAAAGCCGGTTGGAAGAACCGTGCGCAGCAGCAAGGGCAGCCCCATCTCCGAGTCCATATCCGAGACATTGGTGTAGCCCACGTACTCGAACATGCCCTGTTCGGCGCCTACCCGGGAAAACAATCCCAACAATACGCCCATAAAAGCCATGATGGGATATTCAAAGAGGCCCGCCGTATACCAGGCGCGTTGGGCCGTTTTTTCATCTTTGCACGCATAAATACGTTGGTAGAGCGTCATTCCCACAAACCAAATCGGGATGATGGTAATCCCCCAATTGACGAGTTCCGACCAGGAAACATTGGTCAGTTGGAGAAATTCGGGGCCGACGGCTTCACGAATGCCAGACATGCCGCCCACACTAAAATACCCCACGGGAATACCAACAAATACCAGCCCCACCATGAGGATAATCCACTGTACGGTATCCGTATAGATAACTGCCTTTAATCCGCCGGCCACCGTGTAAACGACCGCAATGACGCCCATGATCAGCAGGGCGGCATCGATGTTTAAAGTGGGGAAAGTAGCGGAGGCCAACTTGGCGCCGGCCAGCAATTGTGAGCTGGTGAACCCCATATACCCGATAGCGGAGATAATACCCGCCATTAGGGCGACTCTCCCGTTGTACATACTCTCAAACAACTGCGGGAAAGTAAGTAAGAGGGATTTGCGCGCCATTTTGCTGATGCGCGGAATGAGAAAAACCGCACTTAACCAAGCGCCGATTAAGCCCGTAAACAGCATCCAGGAACCGGAAACGCCCATCAAAAATCCAAGGCCGCCCAAACCGATGGAAAAACCGCCGCCCACGTCGGTGGCTACTACCGAAAGCCCAATGTGCAGGCTTCCCATCTTGCGGCCTCCTACGTAGTAATCATCCGTGGTGGTGTTCCGGCTGAAAAAGTAAAATCCAATTCCCAGCATGCCCAGGAAGTAAGCGACGAATACAACAATATCTATTGGATGCATGAATGCGGAGCTTTCTTTTTCTCGGCGTTTTCAAAGAACAATAGTAACCTTCACCGGCTCACTGTCTACCGGCTTTGGCTATTTTATCGGAGTTGTTTTCGGTTGCTTTTTTCGAATCGTCGGAGCGCTTGAGGCGCATCTCCAGGTACTTGCTATCAAAGCCGAGTTTGGTGTACAGATGCCGGGCCGGATTATCGTGCTCTACGTGAAGGGCAATATCTCCATCGACATTTTCGATGGTCTTTTCCATGAGTTGTCGACCGTAGCCGTGACCGCGCTTGTCGCCGTGCACGGCGATGTAGACGAGAATGTTTTCGGGTATATAACCTTCCATTCCGGTTTTATTGATCACAACTGCGCCGACAATCTCGCCGTCCTCTTCACCGGTCAGGATCATTCCACCCAGGGAAGGACGCTCTTTTTGGGCGTACTCAATGGCCTTGGTGATGTCTTCTTTACGATCTCCAAACTCATCGAGATGTTCGTATAGAAAATCTACAATCTTAGTGATTTCAGCCAGGGAGGCCCGATCGAAGGGCGTATAGATTTTAAATTCCATAGATTTTTGTACTTCCTTTTTCCTTCCGCTCGAAATAAACGCCTAATATAACGAAAACTAAACTAATATTGAGACCGAAAAGCTCAGTTTTTTAAAAACACACCTTTCCCTCTTGCGGAAGCGCAACAATTATAGAACGACCAAGCTGTTTAATTAGTTCACAAACAGTGAAAATCTTGCATATCGCATTCCTTTTTCAGGAATACCGGCTTAATGCGGAATAACACTTCCCTATGGGCTTATTGGGAATTTGCTTTTGATGACCAGATTTGGGTGCTCGCGAAGCCATTTTAGGGCTATGGGACGCAAAAAAGGTGAAGTGAGCTTCCATAGCTGGTCATTTACAAGCCAAAAGGTGAACGCCCAGCAGCTCTTAGTTTTCACTATTATTATCCTGTTCATGACGGATATGCACATCTCCGGTGATAATGGGGGAAGCGTCCAGCGATTGATCCAAATCCAGAAATTCTACCAGGATTTTGAAAGCTCTTTTGAGTTCCTGCAGTTCCGCATTGCTCAGAGTATGAAGCTTTTGGGTAATTTGCTCGTGGAGGAGCACTGGCGTATTTTCGATAAGATCGGCCCCTTTGGCCGTGATAGTGATATAACTGATCCGCCGGTCGGCCCGCTTGGGCAACTTGGCCACCAACCCTTTGCGCTCCAGACGCGTGATAATCCCCGTAACCGTACTCGCATTTAAGCTGAGAAAGTCCTTCAATTCTTTGTGGGAAGCCTGGAAGTTCTGTTTAGTGCTCAGATAATTCAGACAGAGCAGCTG
>CAYWHT010000057.1:0-8784 GCA_964458135.1 uncultured Saprospiraceae bacterium
CGAAAAAATAGCGGCGTCATATTTTCACAAATCTCATGTTGTCAGACTATAACTCGTTACCCTCGATACAGGAAAAAGAACGGATCCACCCGGTATAGGGGGCCATAATGGCCATTCGCCTCCGGATCTGGTCCTCGGTAAGTATGGCGCCGGGTTGTTGTCCCTCTTCGTAGGCGCTGTAACACAAACCGTGCAGGCCGATATTCAAAACTTCACGGAACAACCCGCTTTGTTTTTCCTGGCTTTGATTGGAAAAATTGATTCCCTTTAATCCTTGAATGCGACCTGATCTGAACGACATATTTGGGTTCCTTTAAGAGCTGGTTTGGTTTAATAAGCTGAATTTTTGTTTTTCATTTTTATCCCATAGGCCCCAGCGGGTACCTACGACTCCTTCTTGCTGAACTTTCCAGGTTTCATCAAACGACGAGAAATAGAACAATTCGACGTTTTTATCTTTAGTCCACTGTTGAGCATTGATAAAATATTTCATGGCATTTTCGGCCGACGGTTGGGCTTCCAGCACGCTTTGTCCGTCGCTCGGCCATCCGGTTTCGCTGATGATTACTTTTTTGCCGTTAGCTACTCGTTGGGTTAATTCATACATATGTTGGAGGTAACGCAAGGCATGATCATTATTCGCCCCTTCCCAAAAAGGTTAGCAATTAATCAAAATCACCTCACAAGCATCTACCAAAGCGGGTTTGTCCAGAAAGTGGTAATAGGCGTCTACGTAACCTACCGGAATGGGTTTGGGGATTAATGCTCTGACCTTTCGCAGGTACTCGATCACCTCCTGCTCGGATAGTTCATGGCGTAGCAGGACTTCATTACCCACCGCCGCGATATCCACCATACCCTCTTCGGCTAATGCCGCCAAGGCTTTTATTTCTCGTTCATTTCGTTCCTTATCGCCGCTTATCCAGGCGCCCGCTATTGTTTTTAAGCCTTTTTCACGCGCCAATCTGGGAATCAATTCATTGCCTTCGGTGCAAGAAAAAGATCGTATCCATTTGGTATGCGGCATAATAATGGCCATGCGCCGGCGAATCTGCGCTTCGGATAATAGATCACCCGTTTCCTGATCTTCTGCATATGGGCTAAAGCACAATCCGTGCACACCGTTTTCCAGCGTTGAAGCGAACATTGCGCTGATTTTTGCCGTGGATTTTCCGTTAAAGTCCAAACCGGTTAGCCCGTTCAAATTCAATCCCTTTTCTTTCAGGGAAAGCAATTTGCCCGGCAAATACGCGGATGAGGCTTTTTTAGCTCCTTTTTTTCGTTCTATCGCCTTGCGTATCTCGTTGGCTCTTTCTTCGGTAACATCATAGGTGCGCATGACCAGCATGGCGATTATGGTCCCGAAAATGGGAACCCCGGAATAGAAGAGCCTTAATCCCGTTACGGCGCCCTCCGTCTGGGCGCCTGCCTCCGGGTTAAATCCAACCAAGGTCATAATGGCGCCGCTCAACAACCCGGCAATGGCGAACCCGAATTTCACCATCCACCAGTAAATAGCGCCGAAAATACCTTCCCGTCTTTTACCCGTATTCAATTCGTCCAAATCGCACACGTCCGCGGTCATCGACATCATTAAGGTAAACAAGCTACCGATTCCGAAAGAAAAAAACGGAAGAGCAATAATGAACATATAAGGCTTGCCCGGAATAAATAGGAACCACAGCATAATGTAGCCGATGATGGAAATGCCCTGGGAGAGCATGAAGGCATTTTTCTTTCCCATTTGCCGGGACATCCAGGCGACGGTGGGGATCACGGCAAAAGTAGTAATCAAAGCGCCTAAGCTGCCAAAAAGCGTAGGCCATACCCCGGCGGCGCCCGCATCCCCGTCAAACAAATGATAAACCACGATGAAGAAGGAAAAGGCGGCTACCGTATTGAAAGCGTTGAAAATCAAAAAGGTGGAAATACACAACTTTCTAAACTGAACCGACTTAAAGGCTTCTACGAAACCATTTAAAATTTCTTTGAGGCTGCCGCCGATATTTCCAAGGCTTAACGGAATGAGACTATCATCGTTTTTGGTGGATCTACTCTTTACAAACAGGGCGGGCATCATCGCTAATATCATGCACGACATGCCGACCCAGATGGAGAGGGTGCGGGTGGCCGAATCCGCATTGGCGAACCAACTATCATCGTACATGACAACCCAAAACCAGGGAGCGATTACCCACGCCCATTGTCCTATCCATTGGGCCACGGCCATGATGCTGGTGCGCTCGTGAAAATCATCGCTCATTTCATAACCCATCGCGACGTAAGGCACACTGAAAATGGTTAACCCCAGATAAAATAAAAAGGACCAGAGTAAAAAGTAGGTGAAGTTGTAATTCACGCCATTTTCTCTGTACAGTTGCCACATCACCACAAACGCGATCCCCATGACGATGGCGCCCAAAAAGACGTACTGCCGCCGTCTTCCATACACCGAACGGGTATTGTCGGAAATAAAGCCCATGATAGGATCGGTAATGGAGTCAAACACCCGGGGAAGAAAAAATAAGATGCCCCACATCCAGCCCGGAAAACCCAAATCCTGTACCAAGACAACCATAAATATCCCCAGGGCGGCGGGGAACATTTGATTGGCAAGCATCCCTAAACCAAAGGCAACCTTCTGCCCGAAAGGCACTTTATGCGTGGCGGTTGTTATACTACTCATCGCTGGTATTTCGTTGGTTAATCAATATGGTTTGAATCGCTTTTTCACTGATTTCCAAATTGCTGGATTTTCCTCCGAGTGAAAGCGCGAATGGCTTCTCCTCTTCCGTGGGATTAAAAACCACCACCACAATAGAACCGTCGGGGTTTTGGGCGGCGGTCGCCATCAGGTCCGAATCGGGTTTTTCCAGGCCGATTCGCTTGGCGCCCGGTCGGATATACCGGCTGAAGTGGGCGAGGGTATAATAGAGTGGTGTGAAATAGACCTCATCCTGCTCCGGGTCGACGATTACCGGCGCCACGCACCAGTTCTCAAACCAGTTGGGCCCGCCCTGCTTATCCAGGACCATATTCCAGTCGACCCAGCCATCGACCCAATTGTTGAGGCAACCGATGATATCGCGGGCGTAACGGTAAACCGGTACATATTTCGGGTGCAGGTGTTTATCCTGTTCCGGGGCCCAGTTCCACCCCCAATCGGTAGCTTCTTTAGACCAATACCATTGGTCGTCCCGCCATTTAGGTACTTCAGCATCGACGCAGGCCTCGGATTGGATCAGGTATTTATCGGGAGCTGCCGCGTGGGCGTACTGGAGGTTTTCCGGAAACCAATCGTAAGTACTTGCGTACCAGTGCACGGCCATGCCGTCAAAGTATCGGGCGGATGCCTCATCCTGGTACATGGCTTTCGCCCATTCTTTCAACTCTTCCCCCCGGTTCTGATCGTAGCCGAGGATTTTTACGTCTTGCCCGTCAGATTCCAGGCGGGGGCCCAGGTGGTTCTTCACGAAGTCGGTCATCTCTTCCGGGCTGAAATGCATGCTCTCCCAGTTGTTATCGTTTCCCAGCGGTTCGTTTTCTACGGTAACCCCCCAAATATCGATCCCTTCCGATTGGTAGGCATCGATATATTTTGAGAAGAATAAAGCCCAGGTATCGTAGTACTCGGGTAATAATTTGCCCCCGCGCCAATCGTTATTGTCCTTCATCCAGGGGGGCGCCGTCCAGGGCGAGGCAATAATTTTGAATCCGTCCGGGGATATCGCCATGGCCTCCTTGATCATCGGTATGATATCCTCGCGGTCTTCTTCTATGGAAAAATGTTCCAAAGTAGCATCGCCGGCTACGGGGGCGTAAGAATAATTGCTCAGCGAGAAATCACAGGAATTCATGTGGGTGCGGGTCAGGGAATATTTGGCCCCACTTTCCCCGAAATAGGCCTCCAGGATCCGCTCGCGATTCTCCGGGCTCAGCTGGTTTAACAGGTAAGCGGAGGCCTCGGTAAAGGAACCGCCGAATCCGGTGATGGTTTGGTAGGTTGCTCCGGGCATTATTTTGATGTCTACCCCTGCATCTCCCGAAGAGAATTCCATTCGTTTTTTGAGTTGATTGCCGTTGGCGGAGGTTTCGTAAACCTCAATATCTAAAGCATTTTCGGAGTTACAGGCACCGAGCATGATCACGAATAGTGAGAAAATAAATAAATATAACCGCTCCATTTTTCATCATTTTCGTTCGGCGAAGGGAACAGCTTATTGCTCTTTTACGGGCGGGGCGGCAACTTTTTCGAGCAAGGCAGCTTCGTCTCCGTCGTAGGTTTTTGAAATCGAGTGTCCGCCTCGCGTAAGCCCCCCAAAAACACCCTGATCCACTAAATCCCACAGGGCGTATTTGGCTTGTCCATCGACGGTGAAAAGTCCGAAGTAGTTTTCCGACCCTCCCGGATTTTGGGCGTCTTTCCAGGGCTCATCAAAAGCTTCAAAGTAAAAACAGGCAATGCCGGCCTCGTTAGTCCAATCCCGCATGTGGCGGTAATAGAGGGCCGACTTATATTCATCGGTGGCTTTGGAACCCTCCGGGCCATAGAAACCGTTTGATGCGGTTGCCCAACCCGTTTCCCCGATATGGATCGGTTTATCAACTCCCAGGTCTTTGATATAGCCGGCGGTCTGCCGGTATTGCGAAATGGCGTAATCCCTGGCGCGCTCCATCGCCGCGGCGATCTTTTTCTGTTTGGACCAACTAGCTTCCCCATCGGTAATGCCCCAAAAATCAGGGTTGTAATGCGTATCGTGCATGGGGTAGGTATGGAGCGATACGTAATCTACGGCCCGGATCAGTTGCTCCAAATCTTCGGTATGGTATTCCTCCCCGCCGCCGCCCCAAGAGGCAAAATTATCGGAGCTGGTAATCCAGAGGTCCTCAGGTAGTTGGCCGGACTGTCTCAAGTCCTTTAAATGATGCACCCATTTCAGGATGACCCCGGCTTGTACGTAATAACTGGCCGCCCATTTAACCATCGCCTCGTTACCAACGGCGATGATCTTCACGATATCCGGATATTGATTGGCCATCTCTACGGCCGGCTGGATCTCGGCGGCGTTGGCCTGCTCGTCTTCACCATCGTGGTCGGGATTAGCGGTAAACGCGTTCTTGCAGTTTATCCAGGCGCCGAGCATTACGTACATCTCAAAATCCGGATCTTCCTGTTTTAATTGACGAATAGCCGCCAATACATTAGAGGCGTGCTTTAGTTTGGTGTTATAAGTCCGCAGTATTTTAATGCCCATAGCCGAGAGGATTTTCATGTCCTCTTTCAGTTGCGCTACGGTCGGTTGAATGTCACGGCTATTTTTCCGGTATCCTCCGTAGGATATGGCCAGGTAATCCGGGTTGCCTAAGATATCTTTTGCTACCACTTCTTTAACGGTTGTAGGTTGGCTTTTTTCTTTTGTTGGCCGGCTATCGCCACACGAAAGGAGTAAGCTGATTGCGATGAGGGGGGCGAGTATATGAAGAGCTAATTTCAAGTTGGTTGTGTTTTGTTTGTAATCTAGTTCTGGCTACCGGTATCCTATCTCAACCGGTGGGAATGGATCTGAACGTAGATCCGGAGCACCTCACCGGTTCTGGCAAAAACCTTTTGGCTAATGGTCGCATCGAGTTCCAAAGAGTCCAATTGGATAGGAGTGTGGTTACTTTGAATGACTTCTATGCCATCGCGTTCCGCGAGTTGATAAATAATGGGCGCCTGGCAATAGGTGAAGCAGAGGGAGCCCTTCTGGAGTTGAATTTGTTGTTTGGCCGAGTGGACGTCCAGATAGTCAAATATCTCGGGTTGTTCGGTAAACTCCTCTTTTCTCAGGAGGGTGGGATGGAAACACAACCGGCCCGCCCGCACGAAGACCCCCAGCTCACCGAACCGGCACAGGATGTCTTCCTTTACCTGCCCGGTCATGCCGGGTTGCTGGGCCCCCTTGCCGGCGGGAGTATGGGAGTAAGGGTCGGTGGGGAAGGCGCCGTAAAGGGATGGAGACTTATGCACGCCAATGCCTTCATTAATCTCGTAGTAATGCTCCAGTAATCGGCCGACCACTTCTTCGCTCTCGTTGTTCTCGATGGCTTTCAGACAACACTCCTGAACCGCCAGTTGCAATTTGGACACCATGTGCCAGTAAATAGACCCCAGACCTTCGTAACCGAAGAAGGTGCCGGATCGGCCGGTGAATGCCTTGTGATGGAACACCTGTTCAAAAATTTGGAGCACCTTTTTCTTTTCGTTCGCTACCAGCGGCGCATATTCGGTTTGGGAAAGCGCCTCCAGGGCCCGGCGGAGATCTTTGGCGTTTTTAAAATTGCCGTTAAAGTGGTAGGCGCCCTTGATATCCTGTTCAAGGATCTTCACATTGCCGTCGCTCACTAACTGTTGGAGTAATTTTGAGTCCGCAACCGCGGCTTCGGGAATGGTGTTTTTCTCCCTAAACCGGGGAAGGTCCTTATCCGGATAAAGGACGTAGCTGTACTGATCGGCCCGGAAAAGTTTGCTGTTTTTGAGGGCGTCCAGCAGCTGCAGGGCTTCCCGGGAAGATAGGTAGCCCGAACTGAGGACGGCCACCTGGCCTTCCAGCATTTCGCTTAGATGGGCGAGGGATACCTCGTCTTCACCTTCTGCCGCCATTAAATTGTAGGCATGATACAAATGGTCGGGCCTTTTATTCGCCGCAATCGAATGTTCCAGATACCGCAGGCTCAGGTCAACCAAGCGTCTAAGGTCTTGAAAGGCAACCGATTTTTTTTCGCCCGAAAAGGCCCGTCCGTAGATCTTGCCGCGGTAATCGCTACCCGCTTGCCCCACCCCCATCAGGATCAGGCTGCGGTCCCGATCATTCATCCGGCCGGATAACAGATGCTGGTATTGATCGAGCGTCTTTACGACGCCTTGAAAAAAATCCAACAATTCAACGGAAACCGTAACTTCCTGCTGCTGCGAATCGGCCAATAATGTTTTAAAAAAATGCAAAAACCGTCGCAGATAGTAGAGGGTGACCATGGAAACGCCGTTACCGACCAGGGCGTTGTTGGCGTCGTTCCATTCGGGGCGTTGGGTGTTCATCCAAATACCGCCTTCGGGGATAAAATTTGATAGTTTAGCCAAAAGCGTAGCCAACATTTTTTCGATGAAGTTGACCCGGTAAATGTCTCCGTTTTTATCGCACAACAGGGCGCCGTCGGCCCCTCGTTCGGCCCTTTTCTTCCGTATCGCCTGGTCGGACGCCAGGTCAAATTCAATGGTGTCTTGCGGATCTTTCAGGATGTCGGCAAAGGGTTTGATCCGGTAGGGTACATTGGCGTATACGAATAAGTCATCATTAAAGTAGGCCGCTAATTTACCGGGAGCATGGGCTTCCAATAATTCCAGCAATTTCAACAGATATATGATCTGATGATCTCCCCAGTACCCGATATAAGACCAGGGATCATCGGGCTCAATCGTTTCCCAGTCGAATCCGTCCTTGGTGATTCGGTAGGGGTTGTAGCCGTCGAAAGTCGACGCGTTCAAAAATTTGTGGATCATATTTTCCGTGAAGCCGGGATAGGAATGGGCCAGGGCTTCCCAGTTCTGAAAAATATCCCGCCAGTTGCCTTCGTAGTCAAGGATCTTTGAGCCATCGACCTCGCTGCGGGTGTTGATGGAGAATCTATTCCAGGGCCGGCTGGGGTCGCCGTGGCGCCGGCTGAATTTTAGCGGCATGTATTCCAGGGACAGCCTTCTGAAATCGTCATCTTTGCTTTGGTTGGCGAGGTCCCTAAGCTCATTCACGGAAAAGAGCTCGGGGAGTTGCTCCAGGTGTTTTCCGGCCGTTTCGAACACTTGCCGATTTGCTTTGGCCAGATATTCCGCAAAGTCCCCTTTTTCGATTCGGTAATTATTATCAAATATGCCGCCGCGCATAATGTTAAACAGGACATTGGAGAAATGCCGGGCGTCGCGGTATTTATCCGAGGTGACCTGCAATCCGTCGGCGGCGGCATTGAGGGCTACCAGACGAGCGGTGCCGGCAGCAATATCCTGCCGGACGATTTGATCTAATGAGCTTTCTTTTTTGAGCATTTCGGAGATCCGGGCCAGAGCCGAATGGTTCTTGTTTATATCGGCAATGACCATCCATTGCTTCTCTTCCGCGGCGGCGAGCCTGATGTCGGCCTTGATAAAATAAGCGCCTTTTTCTCCCCTTACATCGGTTTCCTCCCGGATCGGCAATCCTCTTCGAAAATTGTTGAGCTGCCGGGAGGACAGCAAGTATTGGGGGTCTCTCAGACCAAGCGACCAAGCGATATTGGCCTTTAAGGCCTCGCTGGGCTCCGCTTTGTCAACGATAATGGCGCTAAGTGCGAAGATGCCTAAGCCCGTTTCTTTTTCGAGTTCGCTCTTCTTATAGGCGTCAACCAGGTTACTCGACCTGATTTGGAGTTCACTGGCAACTCCCCAGGGTAGGATGTTCTGGATGCCATCGAGCAGCTCGATGGATACCTCCTGCCGGCTGTGGTTGAGGAGGGTGGATTGTTTGACAAAGCCGTACGCATCGCTCAAGCTCCATTGGTACCGAAAGGTGAGCTCCAGGTCGCGGTTGACTTCTTCGAAAAGGATTTTATTTCCGTAGGTACTTTTCAAGAGGTTTCTACTGATGCGATAACGGCCTTCGTACCTTTCGGAAAAGGGCTCCCAGGGTTGAACCTCACCACCGCCTTTGTGCACGAGCAGGATCGTTTTGTTACCCGTTATCTCGGCGGATTCGGTAATCTTATCATCCGTATAAT
>CAYWHT010000057.1:8794-12220 GCA_964458135.1 uncultured Saprospiraceae bacterium
ACTCGCTATAAATAGCCAGTGGTTGGCGTCGCTTACGATGCTCATGAAAAAAGGGCGCATCGCGTCGCTGTTGGCGATCCTGAAGTAGTTTTCACCTTCGATTTGCACCTGGCTTATGGCGACACGCTCTTCTGCTTCAAGGGTATTCATCAATGGGGATGATTTTTAAATCCTAATAAGTTGGGGCAATTCGATCAATTCTGCGCCGAATAGACTCTTACCCAATCCACCAGCATAGTCTGCGGGAATGGCGTCTGGCTGGTGGGAAAACCTACATAATTGCCCCCCACGGCCACGTTCAAGATGATATGGAAGGGATGGTCATAAACCCATTCTCCCGGTACGTCTTCGGGGGTGATCGCCAGATAAAGGACATCATTGACAAAGTAGTAAATATAATCTTCGCCCCACTCTACGGCAAACACGTAAAAATCGGTATCAAATCTGGCATTCGGAAATCCATAACTTTTTGTTACGGCGGCCCCGCCGGAATATCCGGGTCCGTGAACGGAGCCGTGGATGAGATTGGGTTCCTGCCCACGGTATTCCATAATGTCGATCTCCCCACATTGCGGCCAACCCACCTCATCGATGTTGGATCCCAACAACCAAAAGGCCGGCCATATTCCGGGGCCCCAGGGCATCTTTATACGGGCCTCGAAACGACCGTAGGCTTGATCCAGTAGCCCCTTGGTGGTGATCCTGGCCGAAGTGAAGGCAGAACCGGCAAACGATTCTCTCCTGGCGGTAATAGCCAGGTTGCCGTTCCCATCGACGGAAGCATTTTCGGGGCGATCGGTGTCGAATTCCAATTGGGCGTTCCCCCAGTCCGTGCCGATATCAAAATTCCACTTGGTGGAATCGGGCAATTGACCGGCCGGCCCTTCGAATTCATCCGCCCAGACCAATTGCCAACTCTGATTCAGCATTAATTCATTTTCATCCTCACAGGACGCTAGAGCGAAGGATAAGAACACAACCCATAAACCGCTGGCGATTAAATGTGTATTTGGAGTCCTATAGAGGAAATCAATAATGATCTTGAATGAATGGTGCATAGCGCTTGCTTTTGAAATTGTACTTGCTACTTATGGAAATAGACATTGTCCACAAAAATGGTGGTCGCTCCGGTGGGTTGGCCGACCAGAATGTACTGAGCGATATTGCTCCTGGAGGTCAGACCGGTAAAGTCTTCCAGCGGAATATCAAAGCTTATCCAGTCGCCCTGCATGGGCATCTCAAAGTTGATCTGATGTTCGGTATCATCGCCGCCGCCAAAAGCGCCGTCGGGGCCGAAATCCACCAGTTTGATACCGAAAAAGGTGTAATCGGCCGACCAGACATCGAGGTGGAAATGGGTCATACCCGATGCATCAACGGTGTTCATGACCGTCTCGATACCCACAAAATCCAGATCGGAGTACTTCTTGGTGGGGTTGCCGTCCACGGTGATGTCTTCAAGGGTAGCCGCCGACCAATCCGTACGCCAGGTATCCACGCTTAGGTCGGTGTAGGCGTCGCTGAAGAGAGAGACCACATCCGCCTCATCCAGCGTGGGCGCAGGCGCCGCCTGGCCGGGCTCCGTGGCCATGCCGTTGCCGCCTTCGTTATAAAAATAGACATTATCCACGAAGACGGTGGTGGCTCCCGTAGGCTGGCCAGCGAGGATATACTGAGCGATATTGCCTTTGGTGGTCAGACCCGCAAAGTCTTCCAGCGGAATATCGAAACTCATCCAGTCGCCCTGCATGGGCATTTCAAAATTGATCTGATGTTCGGTATCATCGCCGCCGCCAAAAGCGCCGTCGGGGCCGAAATCCACCAGTTTGATACCGAAAAAGGTGTAATCGGCCGACCAGACATCGAGGTGGAAATGGGTCATACCCGATGCATCAACGGTGTTCATGACCGTCTCGATACCCACAAAATCGAGATCGGAGTACTTCTTGGTGGGATTGCCGTCTACGGTGACGTCCTCGAACGTGGCGGCCGACCAGTCGGTGCGCCAGGTATCCACGCTTAGGTCGGTGTAGGCGTCGCTGAAGAGGGAGACTACGTTCGCTTCGTCCTGCATGGGCGCAGGCGCCGCCTGGCTGGGTTCCGTGGCCATTCCACCACTTCCGTCGTTGTAAAAATAGACGTTATCCACGAAGACGGTGGTGGCTCCCGTGGGCTGGCCGACGAGTACGTACTGAGCGATATTTCCCCGGTTGGTCAGGCCGGTAAAATCATCCAGCGGAATATCCAAACTCAGCCATTCGCCCTGCACCGGCATATCAAAGTTGATCTGGTGCTCTGTATCGTCACCGCCGCCGAAGACGCCGTCGGGGCCAAAATCCACCAGTTTGAGGCCGAACAGGGTGTAATCGGCCGACCAAACATCGAGGCGGAAATGCGTCATATTGGTGGCGTCGACGGTATTCATGACCGTTTCGACACCCACAAAATCGAGCTCGGAGTATTTTTTGGTGGGGTTGCCGTCTATGGTGATGTCTTCCAACGTGGCGGCCGACCAATCCGTACGCCAGGTATCCACGGCGACGTCCGTGTAGGCGTCACTGAAGAGGGAGACTACGCTCGCTTCGTCCTGCATGGGCGCAGGCGCCGCCTGGCTGGGCTCCATGGCTGTGCCGCCACCATCACCGCTGTAAAAATAGACATTGTCTACGTAGACGGTATTGGGGTCTCCCGATAGGACCATCTGGGCCAGGTTGCTGGTGGTGGTTAAGTTGGTGAAGTCCGATAAGGCAAGATCGATTTCGACCCAGGATTCGGAGGTCAAAGCCGGGCTGGTGTTGGCATCCAGGGTAATTTCGTGTTCCACATCATCACCGCCGCCAAAGGCGCCGTCGGCGCCAAAATCGACCAGTTTGATTTTGAAGGTGGCCGGTGGGCCCGTAGGATCGGCGGTCCAGATGTCCATGTGGAAACGCTCCATCATGGAGGCGTCCACGGTCTGGGAAAGGAATTCAACGCCGGCAAAGGATAGGCCGGTGTAGAGCTTTACGTCATCCCCCGCCACTTGAACATCGGCTACTTCCGCCTGGTCCCAAACGGCAGACCAGGTGTCAACCGGTACATCTTCGTAGGCATTGCTAAAGAGAGACACCACATTGCCCGGATCTACGGAAGGGGTTGGAGCGGCTACGGTGGGCTCGGCCCTTCCGCTGGAACCGCTGTGGTAGTAATAAATGTTATCGACGAAAACATTGGGTATCTCGCCGGAAAGGACTAATTGGGCAATATGCCCCCGGTTGGTCAAACCCGCAAAATCAGCGAGGGGAATATCCAGGCTCACCCAGGATTCCGTGGCTAGGGTGGGGCTGGTAAAGCTCAATTCGTGGGAGGAATCGTCGCCTCCGCCGAAGTTGCCGTCTTCTCCGAAGTCGACCAACAAGATTTTAAATGATGCGGGAGGGTCGGTGG
>CAYWHT010000058.1:0-9334 GCA_964458135.1 uncultured Saprospiraceae bacterium
AATTACCCAGGCCTTTGACAACGACGAAGCCACGCGGGAGCTACAGGACGTTGGCTTTGACGGCCTCGATAACGATGCGGAGCGGCAAAAATTCAGCGACTTCATCAACGCCATCGCGGCGGTCAACCCCGTCGCGGCCGAAAGGATCGCCAACGATCCCGCCAATGACGACTTCCGCTACTACCTGGACAACAGCTTCGGCAGTGAAGATGGGGTGTTTGAGCGCTACCGCAATTTTAACAACCCCCAGGGCAACTCCCAACCCAACCAGGGCGGCGCCCGGGTCAATTCGGCCACCAACATTCCGGATGCCGAAGACCTCAACCGCGACAATACGCTCAACGAAACCGAATCTTATTTCCAATACCGCATTCCCCTGCGGGCCGATCCGGCTTCCCCGCGGGAGGTCGACCCCACGGTGACCAACTATATCACCGACCGGCGGGAGGATCCGCGTTCCGGCCGTATCTGGTACCGCTTCCGCATCCCGTTGCGCACCGAAGACAAAGTCAGTGTGGGCGGCATTCGCGACTTCCGCTCCATCCGTTTCATCCGGATGTACCTGCGCGGATTCCAGCAGCCCATTACGCTGCGTTTCGCCAGCTTCGAACTCGTGCGCAACACCTGGCGGCGCTACACGCAGGATCTGTCACCCGACAGGCCCTCTTGCACCGTACCACCCGAATTCAATATCGACGTGGTCAATATCGAGCGCAATTCCGACCGGATGCCCTTTAACTACGTCATTCCCCCCGATATTCAGCGGGAAACCACGCCTAATAACGTATTTAACAACTTGCAGAACGAGCAATCGCTCTCGCTCCGGACGCGGGAGCTGTGCGACGGCGAAGAGCGGGCGGTTTTCAAAAATCTGGGGCTGGATATCCGCCTGTACGAACGCCTGAAGATGTTCGTACACGCCGAAGAGCTCGACAATCAGGAGATTGATCCCGGGGAGGCGACGCTGTTCATTCGTTTGGGTAGCGACTTTAAGAACAACTACTACGAATACGAGGTGCCGCTGACCATGTCGGACCCCGATAATTTGCCCGCCAACTCGGTCAGTGAAGCCTACCGCGACGAAGTGTGGCGGCCGGAAAATACATTCGATTTTGCGCTGGAGGAGTTGACCCAGGCCAAGCTCGACCGCAACGATCAGGGCTTTCCGTTGGGGGATGAGTTTGTCAAGCTCGTCAACCCCGATGATCCGACCATTTCACCGCGCATTAAGGTGCGGGGCAATCCCAACCTGGGCTTTTCGAAAGTGGCCATGGTTGGCATTCGCAATCCGGAAGGGGGCGAAACTTTACCCCTCAACATGGAGGCATGGGTTAACGAAATGCGGGTTACTGGCCTGGACGAACGGGGCGGCGCCGCTGCGCTCGGTCGCGTCGACATGCAGTTGGCTGACTTCGGCAATCTCACCCTGGCGGGTAATTTCAGCAGCATCGGTTTCGGCGCGCTCGACCAGAAAGTGCAGGAACGCTCCCGGGAGGAAGTGTTGGGCTACGACCTGGCCACCAACCTGCA
The DNA here is from genome assembly GCA_964458135.1 of uncultured Saprospiraceae bacterium. Classification (GTDB taxonomy): domain Bacteria; phylum Bacteroidota; class Bacteroidia; order Chitinophagales; family Saprospiraceae; genus CAYWHT01. The sequence goes on from CAYWHT010000058.1 coordinate 1,531, forward strand.
GATGGGTCAGTTTTTCCCGCAAGACTGGGGCATCCGCCTGCCGTTGTACATGCAATTTTCCAAGACGACGCGCACCCCCGAATTCGACCCCTATGATCTCGACGTCAAACTCGACGATAAGCTCGCCCGCGCCGATAACGGGGCGGAGCGGGATTCGATACGGGAGGTGACCCGGGATGTCAATTCCATTCAGAGCATCAACCTGACCAACGTGCGCAAGGAGCGCACCAATAACCAGAAAAAGCCCAAACCCTGGGATATTGAAAACTTCAGCTTTAGTTACGCCTACACCAAGACCGAAGCCCGCGACCCAATTATCGAATTCGACCGGGAGCGAGAACATACGGCGGGCATGGATTACGCTTTCAGCACCAATCCGGTTTATATTCAGCCCTTCAAAAACCTGGCCGAAAACGATAAATTCCTGAAATTGCTGACGGAGTTCAACTTCAATCCCATTCCCAACTCCTTTTCGTTCAGCACTTTGCTCAACCGGCGTTTCGGCACTAAGCGCTACCGTTTCACCGGTCTTGAAGATCGGTTTAACACCTTTTATAATAAGAGCTTCACCTGGGATCGCGACTACAATTTGCAGTGGGACTTTTCCCGTTCGCTGAAGTTCAGCTTTAACGCGTTCAACTCCGGGGTGGTCGACGAGCCCGACGAAATCGATTTGATTGAAGACCCTACGGTAGAAAACATCGCCAAGGTGCGTAGCGACAGCATCTGGAACAATATCAGAGATTTTGGCCGGACCAAGAACTACCGGCATACGTTCAACCTCAATTACAACCTGCCCATCCGGTACATTCCCTTTATGGATTGGGTGCAGGTGCGCGCCCAGTATCAGGGGGAGTTCAGCTGGAGCGCGGCGGCGCTGAATGTCGACAGCCTCGGCAATGTCATTCAGAACCGGCAGAACCGGCAGATCAATGCCGATTTGAATTTTGTCAATCTGTACAACAAAATCGATTATTTGCGGGAGATTAATTCGGGGGGTGGAGGTCGTTCCGGCCGGGGCAACCAACGAAGGCGCAGTACGGGTCGCAGCCCTCGCGATCAGGAAGAAGAAGGAGAAGAACAAGAACGCACCGGGCCCAGCGCCATTGAGAAAATTTTAATCCGCCCCATACTCATGTTGCGGCGGGCGCGCTTCAACTGGTCGGAACAATTTTCGACTTCCGTTCCCGGCTTTACGCCTTTTGCCCGTATTCTGGGCATGGATAACGGTTTTGGCGCCCCCGGTTGGGATTTTATTGCCGGCTTCCAGCCCAACATCCGGAATTTGCGCGAAGATCAGTACGGCACCAGCGAAGACTGGTTGTTCCAGGCCGCGCAAAAAGGCTGGATCACCAATAATGTATTTCTCAACCGGGAAGTCGTCCAGGAGTTCACCCAAACCTACGACGGTCGGGTTACGCTGGAACCCTTTGCGGATTTCCGGGTTGATTTCGAAATCAACCGCTCCTTTACCGACAACCATACGGAATTTTTTAAGGACACCATATTCAACAATACCGGTGAATTTTTCCATACGGTGCCCAAGGATTTCGGTTCGCTATCGGTGACCTATTCGGCGCTCAGCACCTTGTTTGATGACGATCGCGACGAGATCATCGATTTATTCAGTCGCTTCGAAGAAAATCGGTCCGTCATTTCACAGCGCCTGGGCACGGGCGAACACGACAATTCCATTCTGGCGCGGGAGGGCTTTACCAAAGGCTACGGCCGCACCCAGCAAGATGTGCTGATTCCCGCCTTCATCGCGGCATACACCGGTGAAGATCCCAATAATGTGGAACTGGATATTTTTGACACCAAGCCCAGGTTGAATTGGCGGCTGACGTACGACGGGCTCTCGCGCTTACCGCTGATGCGGGATTTATTTCAGAGTTTCAGCCTCACGCATTCGTACCGGTCCACCCTGAATGTCAACAGCTTTAATACGGGCATTGACTTCCTGCGCACCCGCAATACGCCGGGCGGGCCGTTCAATGAGCTCAACGGCAACTTTTACCCCAGGCTGGAGGTGCCGCAGGTATCGATACAGGAAGGCTTCAACCCCCTGATCGCCGTCGATGCGCGCCTGACCAACGGCATGTCTCTGGGAGTGGATTTCAGCAAGGCCCGGACGCTAGGCATGAGTTTTGTGAGCAATCAGCTCAGCGAAACGCAAACCAAGGAGTTTGTCATCAGCTTTGGCTACCGGCTCAGCAACGTCAATATCGGCATCCTTCAGGGCGGCGGCGGCAACCAGAATGACGACCAAAACCAGCAGGGCGGCCGCCGCAGAAGAGGCCGGGGCGGCGCTAATCCCAACGACTTGAATATCAACTTCAATCTGTCGTTGCGGGATGACGTTACCTTTAACCACCTGTTGGACCAGAATATCGTAGAGCCCACCCGGGGAAATTATTCGCTGAGCATTTCCCCTTCGGCGGAATACCAGATTAACCAGCAGCTATCATTGCGCGCCTTTGTCGACTACCGGCGCAACGAGCCCAAAACCTCGGCCGGATTCCCGCGCACAACCACGGCAGGCGGGTTTGTGGTGCGTTTTATGCTGAATTAGCACGTTCGGCAGGCTTCATTACCGGTTTAAGAGCTTGGATTGGATTTCGGCCTAAGCCCGCGCTACTCGAGTTAAATGTCTGTTAAAGTAAAATACTGCTTTCGGCTATACCCTAACTTTGTAGGGTTAACATATCCGAAAGTCGTTGTAAATCCATTCTTTAGCTTAAAGCAAGGCGCGTCGATGAATAAGAAAGCAATTTGGGCCATCATTGGACTAATGAGCGCGGCGATGATCGGCCTGGTATGGCTGCAAACCGATCTGATCCGCACGGCGATCCGGGTTAACGAGGAAAAGTTTGACAAGAACGTGCACGATGCCTTGTACCGGGTGGCGGAGCGGTTGGAGCAAGAAGAACGCCGGCGGGAAGTTTTCCGCTATTCCAATGGCTACGTGATCTCTTCCATCCAAGAGGAATCAAGCAATGAAGGCGGCGCTCGCCTCAGCTTCTCGCTGGAGCAAAAACTCAGCAGCGCGGGCCTTAGCCCACTCAATATACAGGAATTAAAACGCCGGCTAACCTTTGACGCCCAGGGCGCGCTAGTATGTCCCAACTGCATGGGCAAGCGGGACAATTTCATGCATCGCCGCATCTGGTCGATGTACAACCAGGGTGACGATAAGCGCCCGCTGGTGGAGCGGGTCAACCTTTCCAACCTGCAAGAGCTTATCGAGCAGGAGCTTTCCAATCGCGGCATCAATACCGAGTACAAATACGGCGTGTTTTCCAAGCGGAAGAAAAGCTTCGTCATTCTCAACGACTACTACGTCGTAGAGGAATCCCAGCCCAATGTGATCCTTCCGGGCTACAAAAACATCTACAACTCCAAGTATCGCGTGCATTTGTTTCCGGGTACGGCCCCTTCACCGGGACTGTTGATGATCCATTTCCCCTCCAAGTCGAGTGTCGTATGGAGCTCGTTGCGGCTTAATTTTTTGGGGGCCGTGTTGTTCACCGGCATCATTTTATTCTGTTTTGCGTATACGATCAACGTCATTTTCCGGCAGAAAAAACTTTCGGAGATGAAGACCGACTTCATCAACAACATGACCCACGAATTTAAGACGCCGATCGCCACCATATCCCTGGCCGCCGATTCCATGACCAGCCCGATTATCACGGGTAGCCCGGAAAAAGTGCAGCGCTTCGCCAACATCATCAAGCAGGAAAATGTGCGGATGAACAATCAGGTAGAAAAGGTGCTGCAGATGGCGCTGATCGATAAAGAAGATTTTCAACTCAAATTGACGGAGGTTAACCTGCACGATGTCATCCAAAACGCCATCGAAAATATCGGCCTGCAGGTAGAGAAAAAAGATGGCCGGGTCAGCGCCCATCTGGAGTCAACCAAACCCCTCATTCAGGGTGATCAGACGCACATTTCCAACGTCATTAACAACTTACTGGACAATGCCAATAAGTACTCTCCCGAAAAGCCCGACATTTCCGTGCATACGCGCAACGTAAACGGCGGGGTGGAGATCGTTGTTAAAGATAGTGGCATTGGCATGAGCAAAGAGGTTCGCAAGCATATTTTTGATAAATTTTACCGGGTGCATACCGGCAACCTTCACGACGTGAAGGGATTCGGATTGGGGCTGAGCTACGTAAAAGCCATCATGACCGCCCACCGCGGGCAAGTGGATGTGCGCAGCGAGCTCGGAAAAGGCAGTAGTTTTATCCTTCATTTTCCCTACAAAGTAGAAAACTAGCTGCGAGTAAATAATAAATATCGTAAATTGTTGTTATAATGAGTGTTGTTCGTCCTTCCTCCAAAGATTTGCTCCTTTCAGCCCCTTCTGGATTGGTGTTTGACTAAAAGTTATTTATTATGCCCAATAACAGAATTTTACTAGTCGAAGATGACCAAAACTTTGGCGATGTGCTACGGTCTTATCTGGAAATGTACGACTACCAGGTTACGCTGGCCACCGATGGCTTCGAAGGACTGGAAAGCTACGGTAAAGGCGAGTTCGATTTGTGCATCTTCGACGTCATGATGCCCAAAAAAGACGGATTTACCTTGGCGCGAGAAATTCGCGAACAGGACAGCAGCATGCCGATCATCTTCCTCACCGCCAAAGCCATGAAGGAAGATGTTCTCCAGGGATTCAAAATCGGCGGTGATGATTACATCACCAAACCTTTCAATTCCGAGGAGTTGCTCCTGCGCATTCAAGCCATTCTCAAGCGAAGTCAGCAGCAATCCGACCCCCGGGAAGAAATAAAAGAGTTCAATATTGGCAAATATCATTTTAATTTTCCATTAAGAATTCTTACATTTGACCCCGAAGGTCCGCAAGAGGATAAAATGAAGCTGTCGCCCAAGGAGGCTCAGCTCTTGCGTTTGTTCGCCATATACATGAATGACATCCTTCCGCGTTCCGAAGCGTTGAAGAAAATCTGGGGCGAAGACAATTATTTTACGGCCCGCAGCATGGATGTCTTTGTGACGAAACTGCGCAAGTACCTCAAGCGAGACGAAAACATCGAAATCGTCAACATTCACGGCAACGGATTTCAATTGCTCGTGAAAGCCGAAGAAGAAGCATAAAATAGTTTTTGGGATTATGATTAAAGGCTGGATGGCGCAATGCCATCCGGCTTTTTTTATTCGCCGCATCCGCAATCATGTACAAGCATCTGGTTAAGCCTTTATTTTTTCTTTTGCCCCCGGAACGGGCGCATCATCTAACGCTGCGGTTATTGCATCTCGCCCTGGCCGTTCCCTTTGTCGCTTCCTGGCTCCGCCGCCGCTTTCAATTGCGGGATGCCCGTCTTGAGCGGGAGGTGATGGGATTGCGCTTTGCTAATCCGGTGGGATTGGCCGCCGGTTTTGACAAAGACGGCAAGCATATTGAAGCCATGGCTACGCTCGGCTTCGGTTTCGTGGAGCTGGGCACCGTGACGCCCCTTGGCCAGCCCGGCAACGAACACCCCCGCCTATTCCGCCTTCCGCAGGACGAAGCCCTCATCAACCGGCTGGGATTTAACAACGAGGGCGTAGAAGCCCTGGCGCGCCGCCTGCGTGACAAGCGGCCGGCGGGTTTGATCGTAGGAGGCAATATCGGGAAGAACAAGCAAACGCCTAATGAACGGGCTACCCAAGATTACGCCATCTGCTTTGAAGCGCTTTTCCCCTATGTCGATTACTTTGTCGTCAACGTCAGTTCTCCCAATACGCCAGGCTTGCGCGATTTACAGGAAAAAGCGCCCCTAACCAACCTGCTGCTTCACCTCCAAGAACTCAACCGGAATAAACCGGCCCCCAAGCCCATCCTCCTCAAAATCGCCCCCGATTTAACGAACGGGCAACTCGATGACATCCTGGAAATCGTAAACGAAACCGGCATCGACGGCATCATCGCCACCAATACCACCGTAACAAGAAAAGGATTGGCAACCCCCGCACCAAAGATTCAGGAGATGGGCCCGGGCGGGCTGAGCGGGCAGCCCATCAAACAGCGAGCAACCCAGGTCATCCGCTACCTCCACCAAAAGTCGGCTGGTCAAATCACCATTATCGGGGTGGGCGGCATCGCCTCCCCGGAAGACGCGCGCGAAAAATTGGAAGCCGGCGCCCACCTTATCCAAATTTACACCGGCATGGTCTACGAAGGACCGGATTTAATTCGACGAATTAATGCAGCTTTAGTGAACGATTCGAAAAAAACGCGCGTTATCTGAAATAGTTGTTGGATACGTTGTTACCCTAATGAATTACACACTGCACGGAAAATCAAAAACAATCCTCCTTGGTAATGGATACAACGATTTCCCTCCCCAACAACCCTACAACACACCACGATTGAGAACCCCTCGGGAAAAGTAGGCCCGTACAATTCAAGTTTTGGCATTCTTTTTGGCCGTAAAAATTAGCCAGCCGGTTGTAGCGCCTGCTATTCCCACCAATGGAATACTTATACCCGCTAAAAACGGCTGACTATGCTAGTAGGACTACTTTTTATCATCATTGCTTACAACCTTTTTACCGTGATTACCGAAGAAAGTACCGTATTCTACAAAGACATTCGTTTTTGGCTAGTAGTCATTTCGCTTTTTGTTCTGATTGTGGTGATTTTGCGGCAGTATCCGGCATAAAACGGATGAGAACGATAGTTTCCGGTCCCGAAATAGAGGGATGAAGGCGCTCTCCCCCCAATCACATTCATCCTTCCAATGCCCACCGTAGCCGGGAGCAAAGTGGTCGGCGAAGGCGGGCATAACGGAAGCCGTAGGCTCGAATCATCCAAAGCAGGCCGGGTAGCTATGGGCCGATAGTTGCGGGCATCATCCATTCACTGCACCACCTTCAAACTCATGTCCATACTCGAAGCCGAGTGGGTCAGCGCCCCAACGGAGATAAAGTCAACACCGGAGCCGGCAATTTCCCGCACGTTATGGATATTGACCCATCCCGAGGCTTCGGTTTCAAAGCGTTTATCCACGAAGGCGACCGCTTCGTAGAGGATGGGAATTTCAAAGTTGTCTAACAAGATGCGTGTAACGCGCCCCACCTCCAGTACTTCGGCCAGTTCAACCAGGTTGCGAACTTCTACGGTCACGCCCAGGTGGAGCTGATGCCGTTGCTGGTAATCCCGCACCCTTTCGATGGCCGGACGGATGCCGCCGCAAGCATCGATATGGTTATCCTTGATCATGAACCAGTCGTAGAGCCCGTCGCGGTAATTTTCGCAGCCGCCCAGGCGAACCGCCCATTTCTCCAGGTACCGGAAGAGGGGGGTCGTTTTGCGGGTATCCAGGATACGCACCGGCAAATCCTCCACTTCGAATTTAAAGCGATTGCTCAGAGTGGCGATGCCGCTCATGCGCTGCATGGTGTTGAGCACGATGCGCTCCACTTTCAAAAGCGCCTGGCTGTTGCACCTGACGTGGAAGGCCACATCCCCGTAACTGACCGGACGCCCATCTTCGATGGAGGCGGTAAATACCGCTTCGGGATCAACCTTGTGAAAGAGGAAGCGCGCCACCTCCAGGCCGGCCAATACGCCGGGATCTTTGACGATCAAATGGGCCTCGCTCACCGAATCGGCAGGGATGCAAGCCAGGGAAGTATGATCACCGCCACCGACATCTTCTTCGAGCGCGCGGGTGGCGAAAATGTCTAATTCCCGCTGTTTTTTGGTATCGCTTTCCATTGAATTGTGCTTGTGTTAGCTGGTTTTAGCGCCCCGGGTTACAGTCCAAAGACCGAGGCGAGGCCACTGGTC
>CAYWHT010000058.1:9344-9966 GCA_964458135.1 uncultured Saprospiraceae bacterium
CCACTGGTCTCCTCTTTCTACCTTCTACTATCTGTCTTTTACTTACAACGCTAAAACATCACCGCCAATAAAATCGTAATGCTATTGCCCTTGCCCTTGGAGTCTTCCCGGGTCGATTCGCCGTTTTGGCGGATTTCGCGCCCGCTGTCATCGGTCACATCCGAGAAACCGAGTTGAAACCCGATGCCGCCGACCAGGGCGGTATTTTCGGAAATGCTGTATTCGATGCCGCCGGTAAGGCCCCATGCGGCGTAGATGCTGTTCACTTCCTGCCGGATATCGATTTCCTCTGCATCGTTGCCCACATTCATGCCTTTAATGGAGCCGGTCGATTGGGTTTCGATGCCGAAGGTCAGGGCGGGCTCCAGGAAATAACTCACGTAGCCGAACTGACGGGTGCGCATCTTCAGGCCGATGGGAATTTCGAGGTATTGAATTTGGTATTTCAATTTGACTCCGGCGGGCAGCGTATCGAGATTGATCCCCTTATCGGAATTGGGCCAGTAAACCCCCGTGCGCTCGTATTGCAGCGTGCCGCCCTGATTAAAGGCAAAGCCGATGCCGGTAGTGAGGGCGTAGTTTTCCTCGAATTGGATTTCTCCCTCCAGTCCAAGTTTGATGG
>CAYWHT010000058.1:9976-12197 GCA_964458135.1 uncultured Saprospiraceae bacterium
TGGCGTTCAACCAAGAAAACGTGGGGCTAAGTTGAAAGCCAAAACGCAAATCGGAACTTTGGGCGAAAGAGAAGGTGGTGGCTGCGGCTAAAAAGACCGCCAGAGCTACAATTTTTTTCATCGTTTTATTGTTTTTTCAGAGGTTTACGCAATCCGTAATACCTGGACGACTGATCTTCGATACGGTCACGATTTACGGTACCGAAGGCTTTAATTGGCGAGCTCAAAGTTACATCGTTAGAAATTCAATTCCGTTAACTTTCAACAAATTCGAAAATTGTCTATGCAGAGGGAAAAAATTTTCTTTTTCCTGACGATCCTCCCGCTGATGATCACTTCTTGCATGAGCGATAAGGCCGAGCGGGTTCCCGATGTTTCGCACATTGAGGTGGACGCGCCGCTGCGGCGTTTTGAGCGGGATTTTTTTGCCCTGGACACCCAAAACCTGGCCGCCGGGCTGCAGGAGCTTGAAGGGCGTTACCCGGATTTTTCCGACATCTATTTCGGTCAGATCCTCGGGTCGCGCGATGAGCGCATTGCTCCGGAGGGGCACGTAGCTTACGTTAGCGGTTTTTTAAAGCATCCTCCGGTGCGTCAACTCTACGACACCTGCATGGCGCTTTACCGGGATATGGATGCTATTCATGCAGACTTCCGGCAATCCATGCGTTATTTCAGGTACTATTTCCCCGAGCAGCCGGTTCCTTCTCTCACTACCTTCATCTCGGAATATTCTATTGCCGCCTTTATTTACGAAGATAATCACTTGGCCGTCGGGCTCGATTTTTTTTTAGGCGCCGATTATCCTTACCGCAAATACAACCCGGGCAATCCCAACTTTTCGGAATACCTGGTTCGCACTTTCAACCGGGATCATCTCCTGCGCAAGGCAATCCGGCCCTTAGTGGACGACCTGACCGGCCAGCCGGCCGATAATCGCCTGCTCGACCTGATGATCCACAACGGCAAAAAGCTTTACCTGGCCGATCACCTGTTACCTTTCGCTCCCGATACCGTCATAATAGAAATGCAACCCGATCAACTACAATGGATGAAGGACAACGAGCTGGAGATGTGGGCCTACTTTCTCAGCGAGGATTTATTGTATTCCCGGGACCACCAAAATATTCGTAAGTTTGTGGAATACAGCCCCCACTCTCCGGGCATGCCGCCCGAGGCGCCCGGTCGCACCGCCAATTTCTTAGGATGGCGGATTGTCAAAGCTTACATGCGTCAGCATCCCGAAACGGGCATACCCGCACTGCTCAATATTAAGGACGCCCAACAAATACTGGATGGATCCAAATACAAGCCTGGCCGTTGAAAACGGTATACAAAGAAAATTCTAACCTGATGATTCCCAAGATCAACTTACGCCAATTTACGGAGGGGGGACCGGAAGCGCGCACCGAATTTGTAAAACAAACGGGCCGAGCGTTTCGCGACATTGGTTTTGTCAGCGTAGTGGAACACGGTATTGACCGGCGCCTGATCGATGACTTCTACGCCGCCGCCCATCAGTTTTTTGCTTTGCCGCCGGCCGCCAAGCAAGAATACGAAATACCGGGAATGGCCGGTCAGCGCGGGTATACTTCCTTTGGCGTGGAGCACGCTAAGCACAGCGAAGTGGCCGACTTGAAAGAATTTTTCCAGATCGGCCAGGAATTGCCGGAAGGCGATCCCTGGCGGGCGCAGTATCCGGACAACGTGCGCGTCGACGAGCTGCCCGGCTTTCTCGACCTTGGCGTACAGCTATTCCGGGCCTTTGAAAGCGCGGGTGGTCAATTACTGCGGGCAGTTGCGCTCTATCTGGAGCTGCCGCAGACCTATTTCGACCCCAAAATTGAAAAGGGCAACAGCATCCTGCGGGCCATCCACTATCCGCCCATTACCCGGGAGCCCAAAAAGGCGCTGCGGGCCGAACAACACGAAGACATCAACCTGATCACCTTGCTGGTGGGCGCCTCTGCCGGGGGATTGGAAATTCTGACCAGGGAAAACGAGTGGATGCCCATCCTTCCGCAAGAAGAAGAGATCGTCATCAACGTGGGAGACATGCTGCAGCGCTTAACCAACGACTACCTCAAGTCGACCACCCACCGGGTGGTCAATCCCCCAAGGGAAGAATGGCATCTCAGCCGATTGTCCATCCCCTTTTTCCTGCACCCCCGCGCCAATATGGATTTGACTTGCCTGCCGGCCTGCGTCAGCAATGAGCGAT
>CAYWHT010000059.1:0-12186 GCA_964458135.1 uncultured Saprospiraceae bacterium
GAGCGTTACTCCTTTTAGGATCTACTATTTTTAAAGAAGCACCATCTTCCAAACAAAAGGATTCAGTAAAATAAAAATCGCCATGCGCTACACGCTCCTGCTCCTCCTCTTCCTCTTTGGCTCGGCCTTCTGGGTTGCCGAACCGCCCCTCAAAGAACGCATCAAAGAAGACCTTCCCTACCTGCTGGAATTTTACAAGACCCGCCACCAAAACCCGGAGGTATCGTTGCAGGAGAAGGAAACGGCCAAGGCGCTGGCCGGTGAGTTGCGCAAGGTCGGTTTTTCGGTCACCGAAAACTTCGGCGGCTACGGCATCGTGGGCATCCTGGAGAACGGCGAAGGGCCCACCATCCTGTACCGCACCGATATGGACGCCCTGCCCATGTACGAGAAGACGGACCTGCCCTACGCCAGCGAACGCGAAATCCAGTACAACAACGAAACCACCGGCACCATGCACTCCTGCGGGCACGACATGCACATGACTTCCTGGCTGGGCACGGCCCGCGCCATGGCCGAGATGCGCGACCAATGGAGCGGCACCCTCATGCTGATCGGCCAACCCGCCGAGGAGATCGGCCAGGGCTCTAAGATGATGCTGGATAAAGGACTGTACGAAGAATTCGGCCTGCCCGACTACGGCATCGGCCTCCACTGCAGCCCCACCATCCCCGCCGGGCAGGTGGGCTTCGGCAAAGGCTACACCATGGCCAACACCGAAAGTATCGATATCAAGGTCTTCGGCATCGGGGCGCACGGCGCCTCCCCGCACATGTCGATCGATCCCGTCGTACTCGCCAGCACCATCGTCATGGATCTGCAGACCATCGTCAGCCGCAACCTCAAACCCACCGAGGCTGCCGTCATCACCGTCGGCGCCATCAAGGGCGGCACCAAGCACAACATCATCCCCGATGAGGTCAGGCTGCAGTTAACGGTTCGGACTTATAAGGAAGAGGTCCGGCAAATGGTGCACCGCCGCATCCGCGAAGTGTCGCGCGGCGTCGCCATCGCCGCCGGCCTGCCGGAAGACAAGATGCCGGAGGTGATCATCCCCGAAGTCTTTACCCCCGCCAACTATAACGATCCCGAATTGGTGGACCGCCTGGTCACCTCCGCCGGTATTGCGATCGGTGAGGATAATGTGGTGGAAGCCGAACCCCTGATGATCGGAGAGGACTTCTCCCGCTACGGCCAAACCGAGCACGACGTGCCCACCGTCCTCTTCTGGCTGGGCACCGTGCCCGACGAGCGTTTGGAATCAGGCGACTTGCCGGGGCTCCACTCTCCATTTTATTATCCCGATCCGGAGCGCTCCATTGAAACGGGCGTGAATGTAGTGACGCAGTCGATGTTGGACTTGTTTAATGGATGAGATTCATCATCGCCTCTACTGTTACCATTCAAATCGCTGCGACGAAGCTTTTTTGGTCAATCGCAAAAAACGCCGGTCTTCTCCGTGATAGAGGGTAACCATATTGGATTGGGTAGGAAATAATTCCATAAAAAAGTCGGCTTTGATTTCAACCGAGCGCCAGTCGGCCGGGCAGGGGGCGGAGAATTGCAGCCAATACACTTCGTTTTCCCGGCGGCATTCCCGCAGTTCCATTTCCAAAGGTTGACCGTTGATAGCGCCGGAGAAATGCCGGGCGAAGTAATCCGTCAAGCGGGCGGGGCTATCCTGGCACAGCGTATTTTCTTTGCCCACCTCCCTATCGGGAAAGGCGTTGCGCAAAGCGTCCCGCAGATCGTCTTTGAAAACTTTGACGTGGATGGTGGCCGCAGCGCCGAGCTCCTGATGATCAAATTGGATCACCCCGATGTATATCGCGTGATCCGGCATCTTGCGCTTTTGACCAATATTAACCGAAATGGCGAGCAGCCATATGGATAGATGCCAATGCAATCCCATAACTAAATCTGTATTATACCGGAAGATAACCAAAAGCGAAAAAGCAGCCCCGCTCCGGGTGGAAAAATCGAATTCCGGATGCAGCCTTCCCTATACTTGCGACGACCCACGGAAACGACCGGTTTATTTAGCTCCCGAAGTATCAGCTCGTCATTTTTTAGCTCTAACCCGGATGATGCATGAGTTTTTCGTAGGGAGCGGCGCAAATGGTTGCCAGGCCTGGTCGCTCGCAGGAATGAGCCGCGCAGGCGTATCCCTGAATACGTTGAGCGGCGAAGGACGAGGACGGCCAGGAATGGCGCCGCGTAATAGATCAATTCGTGCATCATCCGGGCTAAATGTTCCGCAAGAGGGAGCCGCCATTGCCGGTGGAATTTTTTCAGCCTTTTTTACGCTTTGGTTTCCTCCAATTAACTTAAATTGAGGGTGGACCCAATGCAATGCTAGTGCGATGGATTATGATGTGCTCAAAAGCTCCCTGTCGAACTCCCCGACCGTTAAACTGCTGAAGGCGAGGAATACCGCCCTCATTGTCAGTTTTTTGCACCAGGAGTTCAAGGCGCGCAACCGGTTGACGGTTCCCCAGTACGAGTTGGTCAACCGCCTGAGCGATTATCTTGAATACCTGGAAGATGAAGCGCTACTGGAGGCCGACCTCGGCAATTACCTCGCCCAGGCTAACCGCTATATCGACATCTGGTGCGACGAGGATCACCGCTACCTGCGTCGCTACCCCAATGAAGAAGGGGAGCCCGTCCTCGAACTGACATCCCATACCGAAAAGGCTTTCCAGTGGGTGGAATCCCTGGAAAAGCGGGAGTTTGTGGGCACCGAATCGCGCTTTCGCAGTATTTACCAGCAACTGGAAGAAATCATCGACAACACCCTCGAAGATCCGCCCAAAAAGATCAAAGAGTTGGAAGACAAGCGGCGGGAGCTCACCCGGCAGATCAAGCAAATCAAAAAAACCGGCCGGGTCAGCACCTTCAACGACACTCAAATCAAAGAACGCTACTACAACTTATCCCGCAGCGCCCGCGAGCTCCTTTCCGAATTCAAGGAGGTAGAGCAAAACTTCCGGGAGATCAGCCAAAATATCTACAAGAAACAAACGCTGCAGCGCATCGACAAAGGGCAAATCCTCGCCTACGCGCTCGACGCCACCGACGCCCTCAAATCTTCTGATCAAGGACGTAGCTTTTACGCTTTCTGGGAATTTTTGGTGGCCGACAACAAGCAGGAAGAACTCCGGGACCTCCTTGATCAACTGTATGCCATTTTGGAGGAACGGCAGGTTTCCGATCTCGATCCCTTCCTGAAAGATATTAAATTTCATCTGCACTATGCCGGGCGGAAAGTTCTGGAAAGCAACCACCTTATCGCCGAAAAGCTAAGCCGCACCCTGGCGGAGCGCAACCTGGCCGAACGCCGCCGGGTCCGCGAGCTCATCAACGCCATCAAAAACCAGGCGGTGCAGCAGCTCGGCCATTGGGAAGGCCGCCGTCATTTTATCGAGCTGGAAACGTACCCGGAAGTCGCCATGCCGCTGGCGCGCCCGCTCGGCGAGCCCGAACAGACGGCAACCTTCGCCGAACAACCCGAACAGCTCGATGCAGAATCTCTGAAATCCGTAGACCTATCCATCTTGTTCGATCAATTCGAAATGAACCGCCGGGAGCTGGAAGCCAATATCCGGCAGTTGCTAAAATACCGCGAAGAGGTCAGCCTGCAAAGCGTGCTGGAAGTCTACCCCATACGCAAAGGGTTGGCGGAATTGATCGCCTATTTATCGATTGCCTCCGCCCACCGGAAGCATCGCATCGACCCGGGTCAAAAGACCACCGTCTCCTGGCGGGAAACCGACCGCCGCAAGCAAGTGATAATGCCGGAAGTCACCTACGTAAGAACTTTTGAGTAATGGAACAAATAGAACGCTCCCAAATACCACCCTACGCAGCCGTCCTGGTAAAATTACTCCAGGGGGTCATCTACGAAGAGGACCGGCGCCATTGGCAGGAATTGATTACCTTCCAGCAGCAGGTGCGGGAATACTTCGCCGCCCTCGGAACGGAGCTCCACCTCAACGAACAGGAAGGCTTCGCCTTTCTGTCCCAGCCCGATGAGATGGACGGGGAAACATCACCGGTTCCGCGCCTCGTGCGCCGCATGCCGCTGAGTTACGAAATTACCCTCCTACTGGTCGTGTTGCGCGAAGTACTGGAAGAATTCGACCTCCAAAATACCGACAGTCGGCGGTGCTTCATCACCAACCAGAACCTCAAGGACCGCATCGAGGTCTTCTTCGAAGAGCGCAGCGACCGGATCAAGCTGCTCGATAAGTTGGATCAGTACATTAATCAGGCCGTCAACCTGGGCTTTTTAAAAGAAGTAGAAGTGCAACGCCACGACCAACAAATTCAAACCTACGAGTTGCGCCGGATCGTCAAAGCCAAAATCACCAGTGAAAAACTGGAAGAAATCAAAGACCGCCTAAAAAGCACGTAACCACCTATGGTGCAGCAACCACAACCTACCTCCGGCGGCTTCCGCCTGCAATACGTGGAAGTCTTCAACTGGGGCACCTTCGACCAGCACATCTGGCGGCTCGAGCCGGACCTAAACAACTCCCTGCTGACGGGCGCCAACGGCTCTGGCAAAACCACCCTGGTCGACGCCCTAGTCACCCTCCTGGTGCCGCCCAATAAGAGGCACTACAACCAATCCTCCGGGGCGGAAAGGAAGCGGGAACGCGACGAAACCTCCTACACCCTGGGCGCCTATTCCACCGCCCAGAGCGAAAGCGGCCTCGCCGCCAACACCCGCTACCTGCGGGACAAAGAAAACGCCTACTCCATCCTGATCGGCCTATTCTACAATTCCAGCAGCCGGGAATACCTCGCCCTCGCGCAGGTCCGCTGGTTCGCCAACCACACCCTCAAGAAAACCTACTTCGCCGCCCGCCAACCACTGAATATTACCGCCCACTTCCGGCCAATGGATGCTTCCGGCGCCTGGAAACGCCGCCTCAAAAAGGAAGTCGAAATACAGGAGTTTGACACCTTCAGCAAGTACGCCCAATATTTCAGCAAAGCCTTCGGGCTCAAATCCGAAAAGGCCCTCAGCCTCTTCTCCCTCACCGTTGGCATCAAGGTGCTGGGCAACCTCAACGAGTTTATCCGCACCAACATGCTAGAGGAGCAAAATACCGAGGAGGAATTCCTCAAACTTCGGGAACACTACGAAAATCTGCTATCCTCCTACCAATCGATCGAGCGGGCGCGCGAGCAACTGCAATTACTCCGACCCATCATCGAGGAGAGCCGCCGCTACGAATCCTTGCGGGACGAACTGGAAGCGGTCAAAAAACTGGAAGCGCAAATCATTCCCTTTTTTGCCCAGCAAAAGGTGCGCGTCTTTGAAGCGGCCCGCCGCGAAGCCGAGCTCGACATCCAGCGCAAGGAGGACCAAATCGCCGGGCACCGCCACCAAATCACAACTTTACGCGATCAGGAAAACGCCCTGCACCTGGCCATCAGCAACGACAAAGTTTACGCCCAACTGCAGCATCTGGAAAACCAGATCCAGCTCGCCGAAAGGGAACTGGGCGCGCGGCAACGGCAGGCTCAACGCTACAACCGCCTGGCCGAACGCCTCGACTTGAAAGCCGACCCGGACGAACGGCGGTTTTACAAAACCCTGCAAAACGCCCGGGAACAACTCGACCCCCTGCAGAACCGGATCGAAGAGGCTCAGCAGGCGCGCCTGCAACTGGGCGTCGAACTGGAGCAACGCAAAAAAGAAAAAACCGAACAGGAAGACCTGTTGCAATCCCTGCAAAAACGACGCAACCGCCTCCCCATGGAACAGGTGCGCATCCGGGCCAACCTCCTGGAAAAGCTGCCCCTCTCCGAAAAACAGTTGCCCTTCGCAGCCGAGCTGATTCAGATCGATTCGGACGCTAAAGACTGGGAGCCCTACCTCGAGCAACTGCTCCGCCCGCTGGGCCTCTCCTTGTTGGTAGACGAAACGCACTACCCCGACGTCCTCGAATCCATCCACCGCCAACAACTCGACGGCAAAATCGGTCTGTTGCGCACGGTTGAAGTGCTGCTCGTACAGCAAAACCCGATACAAGGCGGGCTGCTCGAAAAAATTCAAATCCGCGAAGATAGCGCCCACGCCTCCTGGCTGCGACAGTACTTGCAGCTCCATTACGATTATGCCTGCGTGGAGGGCTTTACTGCCCTGGATCATTACGAACAAAGCCTTAATAACAAAGGGCTAAGCAAAAACCGAGCGTACTACCAGCGCGATGACAAGGCCGAGCGCCTTAGTGAGTCTCAACACATTCTGGGCTGGGACAACCAGGCTACCATCCTGGCCGTGCAGCGGCGCATCCGGGAGCTGGAAGGTGAAATCGAAGAACGGCGGCGCATTTTGGCCCGCCGTCGCGACGAAGAAACAGATCTGCAGGAACAACGCGACGATTGGAAGCGATTGATGGACTTTGAATCCTTCCAGGAAGTAGACGTCAAGAGACTATCCCGGGAAATCCGGGAATTCCGCAAAGAACGGGAACAACTGCTCGCGAGCTCCGACCAACTCAAGGATATGAAGAAGCGGCTGGAAAACGTGTGCGCGGACATCCGGCAGCGAGAAGCCGAAAGCGATCGCCTCTTCGAGCAAAAGGGAAAATCGGAAAGCCGCCGGGAAAACTTCGAAGCCCGGCTCGAAGAAGCCCACCGCACCCTGGAACAATTCGCCGGATTCGAGCCGGAGGCCGTCGCCGAAGCCATCCGCCCCTACCTCGAAGCCGGCGAACTCCGCACCTCCAACATCGATCCCGAAGAAAAAAGGGTGAGCAAAACCATCGCCGGCATCCGCGAAGAGAAAGACCGGCAACTACAAAAAAGCGGCGCCTCCATCGAGAAGAACATGCAAAAGTTCATCCAGCCCAGCGAGGCAATCCTGCAACAGCATCCGGGCTGGACCGCCGAAACGGCCGACCTGCGGGCCGATCTCCACTACCTCCGCGAGTTCAAGCGTTTCCACCAAAAGGTGGCGGAAGAAGACCTGCCCAAATTCCGGGAACGCTTCAAAAACTGGCTCAACGAGCGCCTCATCTTCGACATCGCCAACTTCAAAACGGCCCTCGACAATCAGGAGGCGATCATTGAAGAGAGCATCAAGACCATCAACTACTCGTTGAAGGAAATCGATTTCAACATCAATCCCACCACCTATATCCAGCTTGACGTGCACAAAACCAGAGACACGGCCGTGCGCGAATTCAAGCAGATGCTGCGCGAAGCCATGCCCGACCCCGGCAAGCTGGCCCGGGGCGATGATAAAGAGCTCGAGGCCGGGTTCAAACGCATCAAGCGCATCATCGAGGAGCTTTCCGCCAACGAACAATGGCGCCGCCGGGTCACCGACGTGCGCAACTGGCTCGAATTCGGCGCCATCGAACGCTTTCGTTCCGACGACGCAGAGCGCCAGTACTACCTGGATAGCCAAAGCCTTTCGGGTGGTGAAAAGGCCAAGCTGGCCTACACCATCCTGGCATCCGCTATCGCTTACCAATTCGGCATCCGGGACGCCAACAGCCGGCGCCGGTCCTTCCGCTTTGCGGTCATCGACGAAGCCTTCAGCAAGGTGGATCCCGAGAACGCCATCTACGCCATGGAGCTCTTCCAGCGCCTCCACCTCCAGCTAATGGTCATCACACCGCTGGATAAGATCAATCTGGCCGAACCCTACATCCAAACGGTTCACTACGTCCACAATCGCGAAAAGCGCAATTCCCAGGTGCTGGATCTGCCGCTGGAGGTGTACCAGGCGCAAAAAGAAGCCTTCCAAAGCAGCGAAAAAGCATGATCACCCCCGAAGACATCCAGAAGAAGGCCGAGCGTAAATACCGGGACTTTCTTCGAGCCATAGTGCAGGAAGAAACCTTCTTCCCCCTGGAAATCAAGGGCAACAAGGGCAACGCCAAAACCCCGCTGGCGGAACTGTTTCCCGCAATGAGCCAACTACTGGAGCAAAGCAAGGAAAGGCGGGGCTACGGCTACGTCGTGGAGCTGCGGGAGGTCAATACCCGCCACGCTGGCCGGATGTCGATGCCGCAGCGCATCTTTTTTCCGACGCAATCTGATTTCCTGCAATTTCTGGACCGGGAAAGGGAGTTTGAAATTTTTTTGCAGCTCCTGGAATACACCTACGATCAATTTCCGCAGCTCGCCCCCTTCGTCAAAACCCGCCCCTGGAAACTCGTCGACCACCTGGCGGTTTGGCCGGACCTTATCCGGGTGGCCCGCTATTTTCTGTTTAACCCGCGCCCCGGCCGCTATTTGCGGGAGCTCCCCATTGAGGTGCACACCAAGTTTATCGAACAACATAAAGGCATCATTGGCGAAATCCTGGATGACCTGCTGCCCGATGACGAGATCGATTGGGCGGAAAGCTGCTTTGAAAAGCGCTACGGGCTGAACTACGACGAGGGCGTCATCCGGCTGCGCCGCCCCGATCCGGCCGCTTTTTCCGATCTACCGGATTTTGCGGAGGATATCGCCCTGCCGGTTTCCCAATTGGCGCAGGCCCAACCGGAAGCCGAAACGGTGTATATCGTGGAGAATAAACAGACCTTCCTTGCCTTCCCCAGCCGCCCGCTGAGCCTGGTCATCTGGGGCAAGGGATTCGCCGTCGACCTCCTGCCCCGCCTACCCTGGCTCCGGGACAAGGCCATCTACTTCTGGGGCGATATCGATCAGCAAGGCTTTCGCATGCTGCAACAGTTGCGTCAGGCCTTCCCGCAAACCCGCTCCCTGCTCATGGATTATCCAACCTACGAGCAATTCGCGGATTTCGCCCATCCTTCCTCCACCGCCGTTGAAGGCCTGGACCTCTCCCTACTGACCGATTCGGAGCGCGAACTCTACGACTTCCTCACTACGACACCTAATAACCGGCTGGAACAGGAGCATATTTCGCAGGGATATTTGCTGGAATGCTTAGTTGTTAGCACGCGGTCAGAGTAGTGCATGCGCCACCGAAAAGTCGAGGAATCGGACAACCCCGTCCTCGTTACTCGACCGGCCCCAAAGCGCACCCGCCTGGCCCGGGCGCCTTGGCGTTCATTCTCAGAGCTTGGAGCAGTTCATGGCGCATGGCTCTAATTTCTTCTTTAACCAAGTATTAGTAGCTATAGCTTCGTCTTTGGCGTTTATAGTCTGACAACTCAGGATTTGTGAAAATATGACGCCGCTATTTTTTCGGCTGGCAAGGCGGAAAACGTAGGCATAGCCTAAGTTCTGTCGAGGCTTTCCAACGCAGCAAGGCGGAACTCCGAGGAGCGAAGCGACGATCAGCGAAGCTAAAAAGAGCAAGTCAGAATTCACAAATTTTGGGTTGTCAGACTATAGCCTTTGGTCTTTGGTTGCGGCGGTAGGTCGCAACCAAAGACCAAAGGCCAAAGCCTATTCTGCGACTACAATCCGCTTCCGGAACACTTCGCCATCCACTTGCAACCGCAGCACATAAGCCCCAACCGGCAAATCCGAAAGGTCAATCGCCCTGCCGGATTGCACGGCCTGGTATTCCGCCAGCGTCCGGCCGGACAGGCTGATGACGGATAGTTGATCGATGGGGCGGGGCGTCGTCACCCGCAGAATGTCCTTGACCGGGTTGGGATAAATGTCGATACCCGCTTCGGATACATCCCGCACCTGGTCGACGATCAATTCCGGCAGCGGCTGGGCGAAGCCGGTGCTGTCGTCGGCCAGTAGCAAAGCAAACGGGTCCTGGCCTTCCTCCGCCTCCAGCAGGCCCGAAGCCAGCACGGTAAAGACTTTGCCGCCCTGCCCGCCAAGGTCGAGATCAAAAGCTTTGAGGACCTGATCGTTAGCGTCTTTATCCGTAAGGTTGAGCGCGTAGACCTCATCCGCGGGCAAGGATAAGTAGGTGGATGAAAAATTACCGAAGCCCAGGTCATTGACGACGGGGAATAATTCGCCTTCCAGGATAATGTCAATTTCGGGCGCATCCACTCCGCCGTGGAATACGATAAAGTCGGCATTATTGTCATTGGAAGCTTCCAGGCGCGCCTGCACTGCCGCTACGCCGAATCCGACATCGCTGTTCGCTTCGTTGGTAAAGTCGGCCTCATTGCGCACGCCATGGGCAACGGCAATATAGGGCAGCCCGTCTTCGCGGAATTGCTGTACGTTGAGCGTAGTTTCCACCTCGAAGTCGAAAGCGCTCCAGGCGGTATCGACCACGCCGGCCGGAGAAACCGCTACCCGGTTGGTCCCCGCGGGAATATCCAAAAAGCCGGTAGCCGCCTGGTAAGCGAGATCTTCAAAGGCCAGCTCCCCGTTGACGTAAATATCCACCTGGCTCAATTCGGGATCGGGCGAGTTGTGCAGGATCTGCACTTTCCCCGGCTGCGCCGGATCGGGCGCCGGCAACTCGATAAAGGGGCTTTCCTGAGCGGGAACGACGAACAACCCAAAGTTGGATTCGCTAACCCCGGCATTTCCCTCGGGAGAAAGGAAGCCGCTAGCCACTATCGTAATTACCTGCCCGGCGAAGGGCGTCAGATCGACCTTGTACTCCCCGAAAATTTCGGTCACTTCGTTGTTGGTCACCTGCACCCGCGGAAAAGGCAGGGCGTCGACTTCCCCGCCGGCCAGATCAAAACCGTAGGGCAGGCCTTCGGGAAAATCTTCGGTGGCGTCACCCGCACCGATGGCGATGATGCGAACATTGGGCAGGTCGGGTACGCCATGGGATAACAATGGAAGGGCTTCGTTAGCGCTCACGATTTCCGGATCGGGCACTTCGTTGATGATAAACTTAAAGGCGATCGCCTCTCCGCCGTTGACGCTGGTATTAAACTGCGTGGTGTCGCGTACGCCCGTCGCCATGACGATGTAGCGCTTGTTGTTTTCCACCGTAAATTCGGTGGCGCTCCATTCAAAATCTTCCTGACCGAAAGGCGATACGGCAATGCGGTGGGTGCCCGCCGGCAAGTCGGTGATGTAATCGGTGGCGATGCGGAAGGGCACGGGCAAGCCTTGGGTGAAGTTGACGAAATTTCCCTGATTGAAAAGGTCGATGTAAATATCCACCGTAGCGAGGGAGGGGTCCGGCGAGTTATGGATGAGTTGAACGGCCGGGGGAAGCACCTCTTTACCGCTCAGCGCGAGGTCAAAGCCCAGGTCGGAGCTGGCCGGATCGTGCTGGTGCACTTCTACGGCCAGCAGGTTGAGGCCTTCCTGCAGCCCTTCGGCCGGCAGCTGGAAGGTAAAGTACTGATCTTCCTGGGCGCCGCCCACCGCCTCGGTAGCCAGGGTATCGAAGCCTACCGTTCCGCCGGGAAGATTGCTGCGCAGGATTTCTTCTCCGTTGAGGTAGACGACGGCGCCGTCGTCGCGCAGCAGCTCCAGGGTGAGGGAGTCGGCGGCCGCCGGATCTGCTACGGTGAAGGTTTTGCGGAAGTAGGTGGTGATGTGCTTGTTGTCGGGATCACCGCCGAAGTCGAGCGTGGTGTTCTCGTTGCCGTCGCCGAATCCCAGCTTGCCCTGGCCGAAGGCCCAACTGGAGTCATTGAACTCGAGGGTATTCCAGGTGGAGTCTAAGGGATTGCCGGAATCCTCGTACCGCCATACCGATTCGCGGCCGATGGGGAAAGTCGCCTGCGGAAAGCTTTCCAATACGTAATTGATCACCAGGACAGCCTGCTCGCCGGTATCCTTGTTACGGGATACGGCCACCCGCTTGCCGTCTCCGCTGATGATAAAGGTCATGGCGTTGCCGCTTTTCCATCCCGGCCGGTTGACGAGCTCGTTGACGATGGTGGTGAGGTCGGGCGACTGTTGGTCGGGGCCGGCCTCGCCCGTATTGTTCCAGGCGGGGATGTCGTTCCAGGCGACCTGCGCGGCGGTGCGGGAACGATTGGTGAGGTTATTGACTTCATTGGTGAAGATGGCGGAACTGTCGGTTGCTTCCCCCTCGATGAGCAAGTTGGTGGGCTCTTCCTCCGTTTCGTCCACCGTGAATTGAATAAAAGCGCTGTTGATGGTAGCGCCCTGCGGGATGTTGACATCCCGGAACCGGATGCCGATAACCTGCACCGTGCTCTCCCGGGTGAGCTCCAGATCGGAGCTGGTGAGGTTCATGCTACCGTTGACGGTAGATTCTTCGGCATCGTCGGCGCGCGCGTGCACGGGTTAGCGGGCCGTGTGGTTAGCCTGGCGATCTGGGGTGCAAGCGGG
>CAYWHT010000060.1:0-7613 GCA_964458135.1 uncultured Saprospiraceae bacterium
AATCAAAAAATTGCAATTTGGAGGCCAACTACTAAACCCGCAATGGGTTCATTAAAGAATACTTGCATTTGGATTTACCCGGTCTTTAACCGTAATTTGAAAGCTGGCAGTTAACCCGGATTATGCGTGGGTTCTTCGTCACGAGAAGCCACGCATAATCCGGGTTAAATCGCCACCAACCAAAACACCACAACCGCGCCATGAGAGAGACCTTACTATTCTGGATCTTCGTCGCCATTTTTTCCGTGACCGCCGTCATCACGCTGCTCGGCATCACGGGCGCCATCAAGACCATCAAAGAAAAATACCTGAATGCGCTCTTCACGGCCCTGATCCTGGAGGTAGTGGCCGCAGTTGTATTGTTATTCCGCGAAGTCGACTTAAACGAGGACAGTACGTTCTGTTACGAGGAAATTCTGGCCCAAGCTGGAATCGAATCCGAGGACCAAGAAGCAAAACAAGTCATTTTGGCCGCCCTCCAAACCAGTCAAAATGCGCCTCAATTGACCGCGCTGCAAGAGGAACTGGAAAATACCCGGGATTCCCTGTCCGAAGTACAACAAATCCTGGATGACCGCGACGAGGATTTCTACGGTAAAATCCGCCGATTGCGCGAGCTCATCGAAGATAACCGCGACGACTGGATCAACATTGCCTACCGGGAAAGTGAAAAGGAAGAAGTTTACCGGATTCTGATCTTCATTTTTGAAAGCCTCGGAGAAGTTTCCGACGAAACGCCCATCTATTCCGACCCGGAAAAAAGGGTTATCAACAAACGCACCGTGCAAACGCTTTACGCCAACTACAAAAAGAAACGCCAGATCTGGCGCCCCGACGAAAACGAAAACCAGATCTACATCTTCAAATCCGACACCGTCGTCATGCTAAAAGACTACCTGGATAAACAGCTGCAACGGTAGCGGCTACTTCCAGGTAAAATTCCAGGTCACCGAGGGAATCAGCGGGAATATCGTCACCTCGTATCCGGTAGCTTCGGCCGTACCGGCGGCGGTATCGCTGGCAAAGTCGTAATAGATGAAAAATGGGTTCTTGCGGTTGTAGAGGTTGTAGACCGAAAAGGTCCAGTAAGACTGGAAAGCCTTCTGGGAATTGGGCTGGGGCGTGTAGGTCGCCGAAAGGTCGATGCGGTGATAGTCTTTGAGCCGCTCGCTATTGCGGGGGCCGTACTGCTGGATAATGTTCTGATCGATAAAGTAGAGGCTCTGCACCGGAGTAAACGGCCGGCCGGTGCCGTACACGAAGACGGCCCCGAGATCCCATTTATCACTTAGATCGTAATTAGCCACTATCGACAAATCATTGCGGCGATCGTAGGTTGCCGGGTAAGGTTCCCCCTCGTTGATATCCGGAAAGATGCGCTCGGTTTTGGACCAGGTATAGCCCACCCAGCCGGTCATCCGGCCTTTTTGTTTATTGATAAACAGCTCCAGCCCGTAGGAACGCCCGTCCCCGAATACAAACTCCTCTTCCAAATCATCGGCAACGTTGTTGACGTAATCCTCCCGGTAATCGATTTGATTATCCAGGTCTTTGTAATAAGCCTCGATGGATGTTTCGAAGGTATTATCCGCAAAGTTGCGAAAGTACCCCAAGGCGTACTGAATACTCTGTTGTGGCCGGACCCGCTCGGTACTGGGCACCCAGACGTCGGTCGGCAGGGTGTTCGTCGAATTGCTGGCCAGGTGCAGGAATTGGTTGGTCAGCGTGACGCCGCCCTTGATGGAAGCCTTGGAACGCAGCTTGTACTTGCCGCTAAACCGGGGTTCCAGCCGGAAGTAATCCGTAACGGGCTCGCGGCGGCCAAAACGTTCGCCATCGCTGGCCGTGTAGGGCCCCAACTGGGTGAAAAGCGCCGCCCGCAAGCCGATATTTAATTTTAAGCGACGGCTGACCTGCCAATCATCCAGCGCGTAGATGGCGGATTCGTAAGCGTAGCGGGCCCGCAGCTCATTGGAAAAGGCTTCATCTCTACTTTGCGCATTGGCGATATTGGGGGTCAGCTTGTGGTAAGTGAACTGCCCGCCGAATTTGACGTGGTGATCGCGATCGGGATAATAGTCGAAGTCCAATTTAAAATTCCAATCCCGCACCCCCGAATTGACATTCACCGAAAACTCATCCTGCCCCCCGGTAAAACCAAAATCGTAGTCGTTATAAATAGCCGACAGATTCATAAACAGCTTGTCGTTGAACAGGTGGTTCCAACGCAGAGTGGCGGTGGAATTACCGTAGGGAAGGTCAAAAAAGAAATCCCGCACCGGAGAACGGAATTTGAAGACGTCCCGGCCGAAATAGGCGCTCAGGTACACGCGATCCCGGTCGGAAAAGCGGTAGTTAACCTTGGCGTTGAGATCGTAAAAAAAATAGTTGGTGCCCTCGAAGTCGCCCCCCTCCAAAGCCGGCTGGGCCAGGTCGAGCGCGTAAGTGCGGCGGGCCGAAAGGATGAAAGAGCTCTTCTCCTCGACGATGGGCCCCTCGGCCGTCACCCGCGAGGCAATCAGCCCGATGCCCCCTTCCACCCCGTAGCGGGTATCGTTGCCCTCCTTCATCTGAATATCCACTACGGAGGATAGCCGCCCCCCGTAATTGGCGGGCAGGTTGCCCTTGATGAGGGTCGCGTTTTTGATGGCGTCGGCGTTGAAAACGGAGAAGAAGCCCAATAGGTGGCCGGAATTGTAAACCAGCGCTTCGTCCAGAAGTATGAGGTTTTGATCGGCGCCGCCCCCGCGCACGTAGAATCCAGAATTTCCCTCGCCGGCCGACTGCACGCCCGGTAGCAACTGCAAGGTCTTCAACACATCGACTTCCCCGAAAACGGCGGGCAGCTTTTTGACTTGCTCTACCTGCAAATCCACTGTGCCCATCTCGGTGCTTTCTACATTTTGCTCTTCCTCTTCTTGTTGGGAAGACACGACGACTTCTTGCAATTCCACGCCCTCGCTCAGCGCGATGTTGATCCGCTGATCGCCGGTAAGCCGTACTTTCCGGCGCTCGGTGGCGTAGCCAAGATAGGAATACACCAGCGTGTATTCCCCGGCGGGAAGCGACAGCGAATAGAATCCGTACAAATTGGTGGTCGTCCCCATACCGGGCTCTTGCTCCACAAAGACGTTGGCGCCGATCAGCGTTTCTCCCGAACCGGCTTCCTGCACGTAACCGCTGACGGTGAATTCCTCCTGGGCCGGCAAGTACGAGCAAAAGCATAGTAGAATCGAAAATAGAAGCGCAATCTTATTCATGCTGCTAAAACATTTTGCGGCCGCTTTGGCTCACGACCGCAAGCGTATTTTTGGCGTCTTTTTGGCATTTTTCGATAAGCTCCGGGAAAACCGGGACGGGAGGTTTACCCAACGGGCGCCAGGCGCCATCCGTACTGCTTTAGCAGGCGGATCAGTCCTTTTTCTCCGCCCAGATGCCCCGCGCCGATGGCGAAGAAGGTCGCCTCTTCGCGCGCCATGCGATCGATGCGTTCGGCCATGACGCGGTTGCGGTCGAAGAGCATCGTCTTGCGGGTATGGCCGGCGCCCCGGCGCACGGACTGGTACAGTTGCTGGATTTCCCCCTTCTGGTACAGTTGAGTCATGTGATTCAACTGCTGCCGGTAACGGCTGATGTTGCCGCCCAGGGCGAGTAGCGCCTTTACTTGATGTTGAATGGGAATGCGTTGGAGTACGGCGAGTTGTTCCTGGTAGGTCTCCACCCCGCTCATGGTTTTTCCGGCCCGTTGCGCCAGCTTCCAGAGCATTTGATCGAGGGCGATGGGCTGATCGCGGGAAAGTAGATGCTCATCGATCAAGTTGAGCACGACCAGCGGCTTGCGCCGGTTGCACCAGCTTAAATCCATGCCCAGGGCGCGCAACAGCAAGGCGCGTAACTTGTTAAAACGGCGTTGGCCGACCCAGTCTTCCAACAATTGTCCGCGCGGTAAATTGAAAATGGCCGGATCTAGCTGTTGCGGAAGTTCGGCGAGATTAAATTCGGCGGCGTACCGGCTACACGCGTAAATGGCCTGCTGCAAAGCTTCCGAATGGTGAAAGGCCGATTGGTCGCGCACGTGCATCGTGCCGAAGAGGTGCGAGGGCGTCGCCCCCTCCATTTTCCAGAGCAGCTTTTTTTTCTTTTCCTTCATACCCGAATGGTTTAGCAAGCCCGGGTGGTAGGATTATTCGTATTTGTAGGGCAGCACCTTGGAGTCTTTAACCGTAGACAGGGTCATTAGGGTTTTGAGCCTTTCGATTTCCTCGATTTGCGAAAGGGTCTTGAATAGCAATTGCTCGTAGGTGGGAATATCCTTGCAGGTTATTTTGATGAGGAAATCGGCTTCTCCCGTGATGATGTAGCATTCGGTAATTTCTTCGATCTGGCGGATTTTTTCCAGAAAATGATTCAGGGCGTTTTCCTTCTGCCAGGCCAGGGAGACCAATACGAAAGTCTTTACGTTCAGGCCGATGGATTGCGGGTTGACCTGGGCGTGATAGCTCTCGATAATATTCGATTGTTCCAGCTTTTTGACGCGTTCTAAGGTAGGGGCCGGAGATAGTCCGATTTTTTTGGACAAATCCAGGTTAGTAATCTTACTATTTTCCTGTAAAATCCTTAATATCTTGAGATCTATCTTATCTAGTTTTTCCGGCATGGGTACGTCGTTATCAATTAGGAATCAAAAAACCGCTGTAAGATATTCAGTAAAAGAATAAATTGCAAAAATGTTCAAAAAAACCGGATCTAAATTGCTTTTTAACGCGTAAATTTTCCCTTTTTAACAATAATATTCGGATTTCCGGCTTAAACGCCAAAGTACCGGACGAGTGTGCCTTACCGGTCCGGTATTTTGGCGCCTCCTTTACTTAGGGGAAGATGCCCAGTGCGAGGTAATCGTTGCTAATTTTATTGATGGCGTTGACAAAGGCGGCGGTGCGCAGGTCATTGATCTTTCTTTTGCGCTTCATGATCCCGCGGATTTCGCGGTAAGCGGTGATCATGGACTCTTCCAGGCCGGAGCGTACGAGGTCTACTTCGTCGGCGCCTTTGACGAGCATGCGTCGCTCCTGTTCGGTGATGGATTGCCCGGTCAGGCGTTCCACCAGGCCTACCAGGTTATCGTAGGTTCTTTGGTTGAATCGTTTGTCCATACGGCCGAAACGCATGTGGGACAGGTTTTTCAGCCATTCGAAGTAGGAAACGGTCACCCCGCCGGCGTTGAGGTACAAGTCGGGGATCACTTTTTTGCCCGCTTCGATCAGCACTTCTTCGGCCATGGAAGTGATGGGGCCGTTGGCCGCCTCGGCGATGATCTTGGCTTTAATGCGGTGGGCGTTTTCCATGGTGATTTGATTCTCCAGGGCGGCGGGAACCAGGATGTCGCAATCAAACTCCAGGACGGTCTTGCGGTCTTTTTTCTCGAAATTTTGCGCTCCGGGATAGTTGAGGATGGAGCCCGTTTCTTTGCGGAAGCGAAGCAGGTCGTGGATATCTATGCCGCTGGGTTTATAAATAGCCCCTTCTACTTCGGAGACCCCCACGATGACGGCGCCCCCTTCGTCTTGCGAAATCTGTGAGGTGTAAGAGCCCACGTTACCGAGGCCCTGCACGACGATGCGCTTGCCGGCGATACCGGGTTTGAGGCCCAGCTCCTTCATGTCTTCGGCAATATCACAGGCCTCGCGGATTCCGTAAAAGACGCCGCGGCCCGTAGCTTCGGTTCTTCCCCGGATGCCGCTTTGGTTGACCGGCTTTCCGGTAACGCAACCCGCCGCGTCGATTTCGTGGCCGTTGAAGGTGCGGTAGGTGTCGTAGATCCACGCCATTTCCCGGGCGCCCGTGCCGTAATCGGGTGCCGGCACATCGATGGATGGACCGATAAAATTGCGTCGAAGCAGTTCGGTGGCGTAGCGGCGGGTAATTTTTTCGAGCTGACCGGGCGTGTATTCCCAGGGATTAACTTTTACTCCTCCTTTGGCGCCCCCGAATGGCACATCGACGATGGCGCACTTGTAAGTCATCAGGGTAGCCAACGCCATGACTTCCTCCTGATTGACGTGGTTGCTGTAGCGAATGCCACCCTTAGTGGGCGTTCGGTGGTGGCTGTGCTGTACCCGATAGGCCTCAATTACTTTGACCTCATTGCCGATCTTGACGGGAAAACGCATCTGATAAACGGCGCTGCATTCCTTGATTTGGTTGGTTAATCCTTGCGGCAGCCCCGTGTGGATGGCAGCTTTATCAAAGTAGTTTTGCACACTTTGATAAAAGCTGGGCCTTGGCTTAGTCATGGTTGTTAATTTGGTTTTCCAATTTGGTTAGTTTCCGGTCGAGATAAACCAGAAAAATGACAATTCCAATAAAAATGACAATGATCACCGCCACTACCACATAAATCTTGCCGATGCTGCGCATAAAATCGGGATTTTCCGTTTGAGCGGACAGCAAGGCCGACCGGCACATGGCCAGAAGTAGAAGCGAGATTTTCCTTGCCAGCATGAGCGTCGTTTTAAACAGGCTCCAAAAGTCGTAGAATTTTTTAATTCCGCCAAGATATTTCATCCCGCGCGATTGGTGTTATTTTGTTGTTTTTTTAACCAAAATTTCTTCTTCCTCCTCCGGATAATCGGCAAACAGCAGCTTCCTACGCAAGCGGTCGGCCCGGTAGGATAAACTAGCCATCCAGTACCCCAACAAAGTCCAGCCGATAATTGCCGGGTAAAAGATGAGGCGCATGCTGTTATCGAGATCCTGGGAGCCGAAGGCGGGGTTGCCGCCGGCGCCGGGGTGCAGGGAATCCGTCAGGCGCGGAATCACGTAAATCAGCGGGATGAGAGCGACAAAAGCAAAAATGTTGTACACCGCCGATATCCGCGCCTGCCGCTCGGGATCTTCAAATGAACTGCGCAATACGAAATACGCGAAATAGATGAGCAGGGCGATGGCCGTCATATTTTGTTTGACGTCCCAACTCCAGTATTCCCCCCAGGTATTTTTGGCCCACACCGCCCCGGTCAACAGACCGAGCAGCCCGAAGAAAATGCCGATGCGGGTAAGCGCCTTGGCCTTCAGGTCATCCGCTTCGCCCTTGCCGCGCAGGTACCGGATGCTGTAAATGACCGAGCCCAGAAATAAAAAAAGCATGCCAAACCACAAGGGTACGTGGAAGTAGGTGTTGCGAATGCTTTCGGCAAGAATGTTGCGAAAGGGGAAGCTCATGTAGTTCCGTTCGTTGAGCTCGCTGAGGGCCGCATTTGGCCACCCGGCGGCGCCGCGTTCCACATTTACCGAATCTTGCCGAACAAATACGGCGCTGGGCAAGACGGAAGGGCCGTCTACGGGGTTGTCCAGAATCAGCGTGAAATCCTGAACGCGTCGATCTACGGGAAGGTATTCGGGGAGGTCGAAAACGGCGGTCAGATGACGCTCATCCCGCACTTCAATTTCTTCAGCGCCCAGCGCCCGATCGGCATCCAATTTGAGCCAGGCCCGCAAGCCATCCCGGCCCGAAACGTAGTGGGCATTGTAACCTTCCACCTCGAGGCGCAATTCCTGACCGGTTGAGGCGCTGGAAGGCTCGACATCCTGAATGCCCGGACGCAGGGGAATCA
>CAYWHT010000060.1:7623-12169 GCA_964458135.1 uncultured Saprospiraceae bacterium
AATCAGCATGCCCCCAATAAAAGTGTAGATGAGCAGCACTACCGACAGTATTTTCCACCAACTTTTTCTAATCATAACTCGCCAATTTAGAGCTAATCCCGCCACAAAAACGGATACAGCAAAAAAGACACACCGACCAGCACTAGATCGATGGCCACCAGGATCAGAATATCCCGTTCCAGACTAGTATCGCTGACCAAACGCAAGGCGCTGGCCGACAGTTTAATCAGGCTCAATAAAACCGGAACGACTACCGGAAAACTAAGGATCGCCATCAAGGTGGCGCTATTATCGGCTTTTGCCGAAATGGCCGAAATAAAGGTGAAGGTGATGGAAAAACCCAGACTCCCCAAAAATAAAGCCAAAGAAAACTGCCCGGCATCCCGTACCGGACTGCCGGCCACAAAACTAAAAGCCAGCCAGGTCAACAAGCTCAGCAGAAACAACAACAGCAGATTGTAGAGGATCTTGGAAAGCAATACCGCTACCGGATTCGCCAACTGGTAATAGTAAAGCTGCCGGCTGCTGTTTTCCTGAACAAAACTTTTGACAATGGCATTTACCGAAGCAAATAGAATGATAATCCAAAAAAGAGTATTCCAGGCCGGCCCCCGTATGACGCCGGTAAAGGCGGTATATACAATAAAAATGGTCGAAAAGACATAAAGCAGTATCCCGCCAATGGCGTATTTATTGCGCCATTCGAGTACGAACTCTTTGCGGAGCAACCACCCGATTTCTTTAATCCATGACATTTGGCAAAAATAAGGGCTTTGTTTAAAAACAAATCTTTTCAATAACTTAACTTTACGAAGCGTCCTTATAAAGTAAAAACTGCCGGAAGCGGATGTGTAGTCGACTATTACTGATCGTATTGCTGGCCGTCGCTAACGGCCCGGTCCTGTGGGCAAATATCGACACCCTGGGATTCGTCCGGGTTCCCGCCGCTACGGGTGACGGCATCTATTCTCTCCTGCGTCGTTATCAATTGGATGAGCATACCTGTAATTTCAAAAGGTTTTACCAGCTCAACCGCCTCCAGGAAGATGCCTTTTTAATTGCCGGGCGAGACTATCTGCTGCCCATCATGCGCTATCGCTTCAACGGGAAGACGATCCGTTCTTCCATCGGCCTCGACAATTGGGATGTGGCGGTTCGCATCCAGGAGTACAACGAAAAGATGCTCCAGGCGCAATTGCGAGAAGCTTCTTTCAAAAAAGACAAGGTGCTCTGGGTGCCCTACCACGAATTGAACTGCCCCACCCCCGATCTGAATATTCCCGATCCCGTCTTGGCGGCGAGCGAAGCGGAAGACAAAGCCAATCCGGGTGGGCGGCGCTTTCCCATTTTCGGCGACAAATACGCCTATACCCCCCTGCAAAGCAACCGGCTGGCCGGGCAGGTGTTTTACATCGCCGGCGGGCACGGCGGCCCGGACCCCGGCGCCATGGGTAAGCGGGCCGGCCAAACGCTTTGTGAGGATGAATATGCCTACGACGTCGCTCTCCGCCTCTGCCGCAACCTCATCGCCCACGGCGCCACCGCCTACATGATCACCCGCGATTACGACGACGGCATCCGCGATGACACCTACCTGGAATGTGATTACGACGAAGTGCTGTGGGGCGACAACCAAATGGTCAGAGCCCTGAAACCCCGCCTCTTTCAACGTTCGAACATCATCAACGATCTGTACCAGCGCAACCTGGAAGCGGGAGTCACCAAACAACGCCTGATCGCCATCCACGTCGACTCCCGGAGCCGGCGCGAACAAATAGACCTCTTTTTTTACTACAAACCGGAGGTTCCCGCCAGCCGAAAACTGGCCATGCAGCTGCATAGCACCATGAAACGCAATTACCGCAAACACCGCAGCAGCGGCCGCTACTACGGCACCGTCTCGGCACGCGACCTGCACATGCTACGCGAAACCAAACCGGTATCCGTCTATGTCGAACTAGGCAATATCCGCAACACCTTCGATCAACAACGCGTCGTATTGGAGAGCAACCGGCAAGCATTGGCGAATTGGTTGCTGGAAGGATTTTTGGCGGAGTAAATTTGTGGAGGCGTTGAATGGCTTATAGCCTGCCAAAATCTCTACCGCCCCCATCATCAATCAAGAGGGCCTCCCGCCAAAACCTCCCCTCCCGCTTTGTAGGTATCCAGAGCGTCATAGATCACTTCGTGGATACGGCGGCGCACCTCTTCGCGATAAATTTGCCGGTTTTCCGGATCCGGATGGATGCGATTGGAAAGGAAGATGTAGATGAGCTGATTTTCCGGATCCGCCCAGGCGCAGGCGCCGGTAAAACCCGTATGGCCGAAGGTGGAAGCGGGCAACTCTCTGGCCCGGGAGGCGCGGTTGTAGTCGCTCGGCTTATCGAAGCCCAACCCGCGGTGATTGCCGTGTTGATTGCTGGTAAATAATTCGACGGTCTCGGGTTGAATGATTTGCCGGCCGGCGTAAGCCCCATTGTTGAGCAACATCTGAAAAATGACGGCCAGCTCTTCGGCCGTACTAAACAGCCCGGCATTACCCGCTACGCCGCCTTGCAGGGCGGCGGCTTCGTCGTGCACGAACCCGCGCAACAGTTGCCGGCGCCACTGCTTGTCCAATTGGGTGGGGACGATGTCCAGGGAATCAAAACGCCGCCGGGGGTTGAAGCCGCTTCTTCGCAAGCCCAAAGGCTGGTAGATTTCGTCGGTCAGCCAGCTGTCGAGCCCCTGCCCAGTCTGTTCTTCCAGTACTCGCTGCAGCAAATAAAAATTTACGTCACTATACCGGTAGCGACGCTGGTTGCCCACTTCGAGGTACTGTACAGCCCGCCAAATCGAATCCCGAAAGCGCCGGTTGAAATAGAAGGAATCGGCTACCTCAATGTCAAAGGAATCGTTGGGTTGTACGCAGAAAAAGTCGTTGCAATCCGCATTGTCTTCTCCCCGTTGAAAAACGTAGGTCAA
Source organism: uncultured Saprospiraceae bacterium (assembly GCA_964458135.1). Lineage (GTDB taxonomy): Bacteria > Bacteroidota > Bacteroidia > Chitinophagales > Saprospiraceae > CAYWHT01. Next base: position 10,588 of record CAYWHT010000060.1, read on the forward strand.
TACGGGCATATGCGCCTGTAGGCCCGACTCGTGAATCAACAGCTTGCGAAGGCTGATATTACGGATGGTGGATTGCTGATCCAGGGGCAGGTAATTGCGCAAACGGCCATGGAGCTGAACCCGTTCCTGATCGTACAGGCGCATCATTCCCATAGTCGTAGCCGCCACCTTGGTCAAGGAAGCCACATCGTAGAGGTCGTCTTCCTGTACGGGCTGCGCGCCGGCGTACGTATGATGACCGAAAGCCTTGGAATAGATAATAATCCCGTCCTTGACGACCACCACCTGGCAGCCCGGCGCCGCTTCTTTTTCGGCGGCGGTGCGGGCAATTGCGTCAATACCCACTAATTTTTCCGGAGCGACGCCCACCTCCTGCGGAATGCCGTACTTCATGCGACTGGCCCGAAAATGGTTGCCTTTGCCGGCCGGAAAAGACCGGTTAACCCGCTCGGGCAACTTCCCGCGCGGGCCTACCGCACCAAAGATCATCTGGGCAGTCAGTCTTTCGGTGATGTCGTTGCGCTCGTAGGCCTGGATCACCGTAAGCGTAGAATCAAAATATCGCCAGTTATCCGCCGGGCCAAAGTTGACCAGAATGGCGCGCCCCCGGCGCCCCAACTCGCGGATCTCCTCGATACGAGCGGAGTCCCGCGCCGGGTCCAGCTTGTGGTGATCCAATACAATAATTTGCAAGGCCTCGTATTCATCGGGCGCTATCATTTTGTTCCGCAATTCAAAGTCGGCAAACTTCCCGAAGTATTTGCGAAATTGAACGAGTGGTATCCGGGACCACTCCTTGAGGTAATAGCGGCGGATATCCTCTACGGGCAAGGGCAAAAGACCGTGGGCGTTGCTAGCCAGCACAATGGACTGCTCGTACAGCTTCTCATTGGCGAGATCCCAGCCCGGGTGCCGGAAATGCTGCCGTAGCCAAGCCGTATCACTTTGCAAGAGGGTGTTATCCAGGTGGCTGAAGCTCGCCAGCGAAGCCTTCAAAGAAACCGGCCCGCCCTTGCGCAGGGAGTTAGGCCTGGCGTATTGCCGTTTGTTCATCCAATATTTAGCCTGCAGGATGCGCCACACCTTTTCATCGACCACTTCAATGGGCAAGCGGCCCTGGGCTACCGCTCCCTTGAGCCTTTCCAGCAGATGTTCCGGATTCCCGGAAGTCATAAACAGATCGACACCTTTAAGTAACAGGCGCTCCGGATGCGGATCGCCTACCTGATCGGAAACCAATAGCCCTTCAAACTCCAGCTCCCGGCGCAGCATTACGGGTAAATATCCTCCCTTTTTGGGCCCGCCAAGTATTTCCCGGGACAGAAAAATACCCGAAACCCCCTCCCGGATACTGCGGTGCAACCCGGGAATGATTTCCCGGTGCAGGCCGTTCGAATCCGGGCGCAGCAGATCCTTTTCCCGCAAATGGCGATCCACCGTCATAAGCCCGGCCTCGTTCAGGCGTTCTACTTGTCCGGACCAGGGTTGGCAGCCGGGCGTCGGCATCAGCCAGTTGATCCCCAAAATACGAGCCTGCTGGATGAGCAATTGCTCCATCTTCGATCGCAAAGTATCATTGCCC
>CAYWHT010000061.1:0-11682 GCA_964458135.1 uncultured Saprospiraceae bacterium
CCGAAAAAATAGCGGCGTCATATTTTCACAAATCCTGAGTTGTCAGACTATATTTCCAAACCTTTTAATTTTTGTCGTATTAGTTTTCGTTGGGGCGCGTTGGGTTTTTGCGCTCCAGCACCTCGTCGATCAGGCCGTATTCTTTAGCTTCGTTGGCGCGCATCCAGTTATCGCGGTCGCAGTCCTTTTCGATTTTGTCATAGGGCTGGCCGGTGTGCACCGCCAGAATATCGTATAGCGCCTTTTGTTGCTCCTTGATCAGGTTGTAGTAGATTTCCATGTCGGTAACCTGTCCTTGCATGCCACCCAGGGGTTGGTGAATCATCACCCGGCTGTGGTGGAGGCAGGAGCGCTTGCCCATGGTGCCGGCCGCCAGCAATACGGCTCCCATGGAAGCAGCCATGCCGGTGCAGATGGTGCTGATGTCGGGAGAAACGTACTGCATGGTGTCATAAATGCCAAGGCCGGAGATCACCGATCCGCCGGGGCTGTTGATGAACATTTGTACATCGCGTTTGGGGTCGGTCGATTCCAGAAAGAGCAATTGGGCCTGTACGACGTTGGCTACGTAATCGTTGACGGGCACGCCCATAAAGATAATGCGATCCATCATCAGGCGGGAGAACACATCCAGCCCGACGATATTCATCTGTCGTTCTTCGATGACGTTCGGCGTAAAGGCGTGAATATTGGGTACCGTAGGGGCTGTTTTTTCAGCGTACTTCTCCAGGTGCATGCTACTCATGCCGAGGTGCTTGGTAGCATACTTCATAAATTCGTTCTTGTCAAACATATATTTTTAGTTTGGGTAATTGTTAGGAATGGGAAAAAGCGGGCCTTAAGCTACCCCATTCGAAGCTTGCAGCCGGGCTTGCCCCGAAAAAATTCAAAGATAAAAACAACTTTTCCCAATGGGGGTTGAAAGATTCCGGGTTTTTCTGGGGGCTTTGGGCGGCGGGCTTCAAACGCCACCCTCCGGTTACATCACTGCGCTGCGGGCCACCCCGCGTACCAGCCGGTCATTCTTCCTCCTCAGCGGCCGGTATTTGCGGGTTGCGTTCCGCTGCGGTTTCTTCCTGGATTTTCTGTAGTTTTTGGTTGAAAGCTTCTTCCTCGATGGGTATTTCTTCAATGGTGAACTCCGACATCAGGACATCGAGGAGTTGGTCGGAGAGAATTTCTTCCCGTGCCTGGTCTACTTGTTTTTCATCTTGCATCAGCCGCTCAACCATGCTCTGGATAAAATCATCCGCGCCAAAGGAGCTGCCGCTGAAGTAGCCGCGTACTCGCTCGGCCAGCATGGCTTTGATGTCGGTTTCGTCGGCTTCGAGCCCGTACTTTTTGACTAGCTTGCCTTTAATCAGAGACCAGCGCACGTTTTGGGCAAAGTTGTCGTACTGCGCTTCGATATCTTCGGCGGAATGGTCTTCGTTGGAGGCCTGCAGCCAGCGCTTGAGAAAATCGTGGGGCAAATCGATATTATTTTCTTCCATCAGGTATTCCTGAATGTCGCGGAATAAGAGCGCTTCAATCTGTTGCTGGTATTGTTGGGCGATGTCTTTACAGATACGCTCGCGCAATTCTCCGGTGCTGCTGATTTCGCCTTCCTCGTAGACTTGATCGAATAGTTCCTGATTGAGCTCGGCGGGTTGGATGCGATTGACTTCCTGGATCGTTGCTTCGAATTGGTTGCCCACTTTGCGATCGTCATCCTCCTCCAGGTTGAGGAAATAGTTGCGCACGTAGTCGGTCTCCGTGTTTTCTTCCAATTCGAAGATGTCGATCGTCAGGGTGTCGCCCTTTTTCTTTTTCAGGAATTCCTGTTGGTAGGTTTCGGTCATCGTATCGAGCGCGACGCTGAATTCGGAAGTCAGCCCCTCTTCTTTGGGCGCACCATCCTGCAATTCCCGTACGGATAGTTTCAGGAGATCGCCTTCGCGAATGTCCTCTTCGGGATGGGTGGTTTCGCCGTTTTGGCGTTGTATTCGTTCGATTTGTCGATCGATCGTCTCTTCACTGATTTGGATTTGATCTTTCGTAAAGGTTTTTTCCTTGCCGATGCCCTGCAGTTCGAATTCCGGGGCCATGCCGATTTCAAAGCGGAACTCGTAATCTTCCAGGTTTTTGGTGTCGAAATCTATGCTTTCCTGGTCGGGCGTGGGCAGCGGCTGGCCCAGGATGTTGATATCTTCCTGGGAAAGGTATTCGAAAAGTTGCTGTTGGAGTTGTTCGTTGATGATGTTGGCCAGTACGGATTTGCCGTACATTTTACGGATGACGCTAATGGGGGTTTTCCCTTTGCGAAACCCTTTCATTTGGGCCTGTTTGCGGTATTTATTGAGCTCGGATTTGAACTTTTCCTCGTAGTCTTCTCTCTTGAGCTGTACTTTCAGAACGGCGTTCAAATCGTCATAGTCTTCCCGGACAACCTGTGGCATAATAGAAAGGTTATTTTTTTGGATTCAACAACGCGGAGGGCTGTTTAGGTGTAGCAAAATCGGCGAGCAGTAAAAGAAAGTGCGGGTGGAGGGACTCGAACCCCCACGCCTTGCGGCACTTGATCCTAAGTCAAGCGCGTCTACCAATTCCGCCACACCCGCAACAATTTTCAATACTTACCAGTTTTCAATCAAAACAACACTGGTGACAACGGTTTCATTTCCCCTTAGGTTGATTTCGGCCGCTGCCTGAAATCAGAAGACCGGTTTTAAAAGCGGGGCAAAGATAAACCTTTTCCGAAAAAATTCAGACCGGAGCGTGCAAAAAGGAATAAAAGCAGCCCGGAAGGGAAAAGCGCTCCTGGAAAACCCGACGGTTATCAATCGTAGGCTGCTAAACACAGTAATTACTAATTCGTAGCAAGATATTTTTCATTAGATTTGTTAGTAGTATGGCGGGCAAGGTGAGCACCGCCGTTCAGCACCAAATTTGGCGAGAGCAGCCCAAAGGGTAGAATTCAAACAAGCTCTAAGGCACTTTTATTCCTTCCTCCTTGTTGATAGGTTTTGGAGAAAGCTATACCATTCAAGACAGAATATCCTGCAGAAGCGCTCCGTAGCACTCGTAAAAAGTAACTGGGTTATGCCGGAAGTACTGGAAATACAAGAAGAAGAGAAGAAGCTCATACAGAATGCGTACCGCAAGCTCCTTCGCACCATCAAGTCACCCCTGAACGAGCAGGACAGCAAAGATATCCGCCGCGCCTATGAATTGGCCGTACAGGCGCATAGCGCACAGCGCCGCAAATCCGGGGAGCCTTATATTCTCCACCCGATTGCGGTAGCTACGATTTGTTCGGAAGAAATTGGACTGGGCCCGACGGCCATCGTCTGTGCGCTATTGCACGATGTTGTGGAAGACACCAACGTTACCCTCGCCGAGATCAGCGAGCAATTCGGCGAGCACATCGCCAAGATCGTCGACGGCCTCACCAAACTGGATTCGGCCTACAATGCCGAAAGCCCGCAAGCCGAAAATTTCCGTAAAGTGCTGAGCACCCTGGTGGAAGATGTGCGGGTCGTATTGATCAAAATGGCCGACCGTCTCCACAACATGCGCACGCTCGGCGCCATGCCCCGTCACAAGCAGCTCAAGATCGCCGCGGAGACGAGTTACATTTATGCGCCGCTGGCGCACCGCTTGGGTCTTTACAATTTCAAGACGGAGTTTTTGGATCTGTGCATGAAGATCACCGACCGGGAAACCTATCAGGATATTGCCCAAAAACTACAGGAAACCAAGCAAGAGCGAGCCCAGTACATCAATGAGTTTATCGCCCCCCTCACCAGAAAACTGGATGACACGGGTTACCCTTACCGCATCATGGGCCGCCCCAAATCCATCCACTCCATCTGGAATAAGATTAAGACCAAGCGGGTGCCCTTCGAGGAGATTTACGACCTCTTTGCCGTTCGCATCATCGTGGACGTGCCGCCGGAGAAGGAAAAGTTGTTGTGCTGGCAGATCTATTCGATCGTCACCGATGTGCACACGCCTATTCCGGAGCGTTTGAAGGATTGGATTACCACGCCCAAATCCAACGGCTACGAGTCGTTGCATACCACCGTGATCGGTCCCAAAGGAAGGTACGTCGAGGTGCAAATTCGCAGCCACCGCATGGACGAAATTGCCGAACGCGGTTACGCCGCACACTGGAAATACAAGGGCGTAACGCACCAGCCCGACGTATACGAACGCTGGTTTGACAGCGTGCGAGAAATCCTGGACGACCCCAACAGTGACGCGGTCGAATTCCTGAGTGATTTCAAAACCAACAACCTCTTCAACGAGGAGGTCTACGTCTATACGCCCAAGGGAGAGATGCGCATTTTGCCCAAAGGGGCTACGGCGCTGGATTTTGCCTTTAGTATCCACACGGACCTGGGACACCATTGCACCGCCATTAAGGCCAATCAGAAATTGGTGCCCATGGGCTACAAGCTCAAGAACGGCGATCAGGTCATGATCATCACCAATAAGAATCAGAAGCCCAACGAAGGTTGGCTCAAGATGGTCACTACCGGCAAGGCGCGCTCCAAGATCCGTTCCGCCATGAAGGAGGAACGGCGGCGCAAAGGCGAGCTGGGGCGCGAGGCCCTGCAGCGCAAACTGGGGCACATGAAGGTGCCGTTTGAAGAGAGCGTGGAAAAGCTGGTCAAGTATTTTGGGTTTACTTCCCATGCCGATTTGTATTACTCCATTGCGATTGATGAGTTGGGCATTCCGGAAATCTTTAAACACTTCCGGGCGGAAGGCGGGCAGCTCGTGGAGGCCGACGCTCCCCAAAAGGAGGAACCGCCGGCGCCCGAACCCAGCAAGGAAGCTCCCCGGCGCAAGCGGAAGAAGTTTACGGGCAAGCCACGCCTGCTTATCAACGGGGAGTCCGCAGAACGCTTTAATTACTCCATGGCCACTTGCTGTAATCCCGTGCAAGGCGACGATATCTTTGCCTACCTGACGGCCAGCGCCGGGTTGAAAATCCACCGGTCAAACTGCCCCAACGCCATGAACCTGATGGTCAACTACGGCTACCGCATCATGCGGGCCGAATGGATTTCCACCACCGACGCCACCTTCGTGGCCGAATTAAAAATTACGGGCATCGATGACGGCCCCGGCGTCATCGAGCGGGTGACGCACGAAATCTCCACCATGCAGGGGCTCAACATCCGTTCTTTTTCCATGGAAGGCGATGAAGGGTATTTCGAAGGAAAAGTCAGCCTGTTGGTCCAAAATACCGATCAATTGAATCTGGTCATGCGTAGTTTGCAAAACCTCGATAATGTCTCCACTGTTATTAGAATAGCTTAGATTAAATTACGGAAATAGTAAAAAGATTCGTATCTTTTGAATAGCGAGGACAAACCCCGCTGAGTTCCGGAACGAAGATCATTAAGGAGTAGATATGAATGGACAACGAAAGCAAGACGACATCATCAAAGAAGTAAAAAATATTTTTTCTTCCCATTTGGAGAAAAACGGTTTCCGTAAAACCCCGGAAAGGTTCGCCATCCTGGAAGAAATTTACAAACGCTCGGACCATTTTGACGCCGAAGCGTTGTACATCCACATGAAAAACCAAAATTACCGGGTAAGCCGGGCAACGGTTTACAATACCCTGGAGTTGTTGGTCACCTGTGACCTGGTCAAGAAACACCAGTTCGGTAAAAACCTGGCGCAGTACGAAAAATCCTACGGCTACAAACAGCACGACCACCTCATCTGTGTAGATTGCGGAAAAGTTTTGGAATTTTGCGACCCCCGCATCCAGCAAATCAAAAACATGATGGGGGAGTTACTCAAATTTAAGATCACCCACCACGCACTCAACTTGTACGGACAATGCGACGGCGCCTGTCCGAGAACCCAGAACCAGCCGCAGGAGGAAAAGTCCGCGGAATCGGCGCTGAATACCTCCAGCACCGATTACAAGTGACGACCGGCCTTCCTCCCTTTTTCCGGGTGTTTTCATTTCATCAGCACATTACCTACTTCCCATGGATGCTCAATTCAAGATCTCCGACCACAAAAAAGTGCAAGTCCTGAAAGTTTCCGAACTCGTCAACGACGCCTACAGCAACGACATTCTCCTGGCTGCGCGGGGTAAAATCGAGCAAGGATTTCCGAATTTTATCGTAGATTTGTCTGCTGTGCGCTACATGAACAGTGCAGGTATTAACTTTTTAATACGCCTTAAGCGGCACAGTGAAGAGAAAGGCGGCCACATTGCCGTGGCGAATGCCTCGGATAAGATCAAGGAGCTGCTCGACCTGACTAAGCTGCGCCGCATGTTCCCGCTGAGTGAGTCCGTGGAGGACGCCATCCGCGGGTTTCCGGAAAGTTAATCCGGCCCGTGGCGCGCCCCCTACCGCCATAAGCCGCACCAACCGGTAGGTTTGTCCCAAACCTAATAGACGGAGTTGCCGCTATTAGGTTTTAATTTGCGCCGATTACAAAAAGCTAAAATCCAAACTCATGGCAGTTGATGTTATCCTTGGCTTACAATGGGGAGACGAGGGTAAGGGAAAAATTGTTGATTTTCTCGCCGACCGTTATCATATCATTGCGCGTTTTCAGGGAGGCCCCAATGCCGGGCACACCCTCAAGATCGACGGTAAAGAAATCGTCCTGCATACGATTCCGTCCGGCATTTTCCGTTCGGAACAACTCAACCTGATCGGCAACGGGGTCGTAGTAGACCCCATCACCCTGGCTGACGAAATTCAGGAATTGAAAGATACCGGACTCGATTTTCGCGATCGCCTCTTACTGGCCCGTAAAGCCCACCTGATCCTTCCTACTCACCGCTACCTGGACGCCGCTTCCGAGAAAGCCAAGGGCAAAGAAAAAATCGGCTCCACCCTTCGGGGCATCGGCCCGACCTACATGGATAAGACGGGCAGGAACGGGCTGCGGGTCGGGGATCTGAACAGCCCTGAATTCGATAAAAAATACCAGAGCTTGCGGGCCAAACACCAGCAACTCGCCCGCATCTATCCCGATATCGATTTTGACCTGGAAAAGGAGGAGGCCAAGTGGTTCGAATGCCTGAAGGTGTTGCAACAGCTGCCACAGGTAGACGGTGAATACTTCATCAACCAGGCCTTGAGCGAGGGTAAGCGCATTCTCGCCGAGGGCGCGCAGGGTTCCATGCTGGATATCGATTTTGGCACTTATCCTTTTGTGACTTCTTCCAACACGATCACCGCGGGCGTTTGCACCGGTTTAGGGGTAGCACCCGGCCGCATCGGCGAGGTAATTGGCATTACCAAAGCTTACTGCACCCGGGTGGGCTCGGGGCCCTTTCCCACTGAGTTAAACGATGACGACGGCAACTTTCTGCGCCGGGAAGGCCACGAATTCGGGGCTACTACGGGGCGTCCACGCCGTTGTGGCTGGATCGACTTGCCGCAGTTGCGCTACACCATCATGATCAACGGAGTCACCCAATTGGCCATTACCAAGATCGACGTGCTCAACATGCTGGACAAGATCAGCGTGGCCACCGCTTATGCCTACGAAGGCCGGCAAACTGATCAGCTTCCCTACGACCTGTGTGATTTCGAGCTCAACCCCGTATACGAGCAATATCCCGGCTGGCGGCAATCGCTGGAAGATATTACGGAGTACGAAGATTTGCCGACGGCCGCCCGTCACTATCTCGAGCGCCTGGAAAAATACCTGGGCGTACCCATTACGATGATCTCCACCGGGCCGGAACGCGAAAAGCTGATCGCCGGAGTCAACGCCGGAGTGTAGCATTATTCTTCACCCAGGGGAATGTATCTCAAAGCGGCGCCCGTGCCGGGCGTTTCGGGATAGTAAATTTTACCCTGGTCAAGACAAACGCCCTGGGCCGGATCATCGGCCAGCAGCAATGCGCCGTCCATATCTACGTAATCGAGCAGAGGCGCCAGCTGGGCAATAGCGGATATACCTATCGAAGATTCAGTCATGCAGCCCACCATTACCTGCAGACCTAAATCCCGGGCGCGATTGATCATCCGGCGGGCGGGCGTAAAGCCTCCGCATTTCATCAGCTTGATATTGACGCCGTCAAAGTAGCCGGCGCATTGATCGACATCTTCCTCCCGCTGGCAACTCTCATCGGCGAAAAGCGGAAGGTCGACCCGTTGGCGTACTTCGTACATGCGGTCCCATTGGGAGGGAGGCAAGGGTTGCTCGATCAGTTCTACGCCAAGGGCCCGGAGAACCGGAGCGTAGCTAATCGTTTGCTCCGCAGACCAACCCGTATTGATATCGATGCGGAAGGGCGCCCGGGTATGCTGTCGCAGCCTGCGCAAGAGCTCCAGGTCACTGCCGCTTCCCAGCTTGATTTTGTAGCAGGGCCAGGGAGTTGCGCGCAACTTTTCGACCATCACCTCCGGCCGGTCGATGCCGATCGTGTAGCTGCTCAACGGGGCGTCTTCGGGATCCAAGCCCCAGAGCTCGTAAAGGGGCGCCCCCTGACGCCGGGCGTGTAAATCGTGGGCCGCCACATCCAGCGCGCAAAGCTCGAAAGGGTGTTCGCGAAGATGGGGAAACAAGGCTGACCAAAACTGCTCGGGCCTTTGCCAACGGGTGGATTCGATCACGGGGCGCAATTCCTCCAGCACGGCGCACATCCGGTCAACGCCGAGCCCGTAATAACGCGTGGCCGTGGCTTCCCCGTAACCGCGCAGGCCGTCCTCCTCTAAAACGACGATCAGGGTAGGCTGGATAGTGCGCGTTTCGTGAGTGGTGCGGAAGGGTTTTTTTAGGGGAAGATCACAAATATAGAGGTGTAATCGCATGTACAGTTTTTTAAAGCTTGTTTTAGGGGAACGCAAAGATAAATAAATGAACGGCTCAACTTTTACCCTTATCGCGCAACAACATCTTGGGGCTCTCCTGAAACTTTGCCTCGCGGTCGCGGGAATAGCCGAAAGAGGCGTGGGGAAGTAAGCGATTGAGTAATTTGGATACTAGCTTGAGGTGGCGAGCGGGGAGGCTGACGGTCAATTCGTCGCCATCGATCAGTTTGAAGTACATGGTGCCCGTGCGGGAAAAACGGAAGCCAAAAGGAGCGCGCTCGGTCACCACGCTGTACACCCAGACGATTTGGCGGGGATGATAACGCAACAAAACGATGAGGCGGCTATTGCCCGGGCGCAGGCGGCGTGCGCTGTAGGTGACCCACTTGATGCCGAAAATAACGCACAACAGACCGACAATCGTCAGGACAATACTACTTTTGAAAAAATAATAACAAAGCCAAACGCCGGCAATGAGCAAACCCGCAGAGGCCAAAAGCTGTAAACTCATTTCCCTGCGGATGCCGCGGCGCAAGATCTTCATCGCCGGATGCCGGAACAAACTTTGGCGGTTCACAATGCAACGCTACGTTTTGGTAAATTTAAACAATTTGTTGCCTTTAAGGCTTTGTTTATGTAAATTTGTAACAATATAAGTATTAAAACTTGTTGGAAGTTTACCCTTTGGCCTGCAAATGACCATCTTTAGACCCTCACTCTTCACCATTTCTTCGCCCCATAGCGCTGCTAGGGGGCTCAAAAATGGCGTCGCAAGCACCAAATCTGGTCATTTTCGGCATTAAAAGCAAACTCCCAACAAGCTCTTATTTTGATCGGCCTTTTACGTTGCCTTTTTTCCAACCCTTTAATTTAATAAGTAAGCGACGATGGCGCAAGTAGATTACACCGAAGAAAACATCCGTTCTTTAGATTGGCGAGAGCACATCCGCATGCGACCGGGCATGTACATTGGCAAGCTGGGGGATGGTTCCGCCGCCGACGACGGCATCTACATTTTGGTCAAAGAAATTATCGACAATTCCATCGACGAGTACGTCATGGGGTACGGAAAAGCGATCGAAATCGAAGTCGAGCAGCACCGGGTGCGGGTGCGCGATTACGGCCGGGGCATTCCCCTGGGGAAGGTAATCGACTGTGTTTCCAAAATCAATACCGGGGGCAAATACGATTCCAAAGCTTTCAAAAAATCGGTGGGGCTGAACGGCGTCGGCACCAAGGCCGTCAACGCGCTATCGGATTACTTCCGGGTGCAGGCCATCCGGGAAGGTAAAGTCAAAAGTGCCGAATTTGCCCAAGGCGAGCTGACCAAAGATCATCGCGTCAAAAAAATCGATGCGGCCAATGGCACCATCACCGAATTTCAGCCCGACGCGAGCATTTTTAAAAACTTTCGCTTCCGCAACGACTTTCTCGAAAATCAGCTCTGGAACTACGCCTACCTCAATGCCGGCCTGAAACTCCAGCTCAACGGCAAGGTCCTGGTCTCCAAAAACGGGCTCAAAGATTTGCTGGAGCGCAAAGTCAAATCGGAACAACTGCGCTACCCCATCATCCACATGAAGGGAGCAGATATTGAGTTCGCCATGACCCACGGCAACCACTACGGCGAGCAATACTATTCTTTTGTCAACGGTCAGCACACCACTCAGGGCGGAACGCACCTCAACGCCTTCAAAGAAGCCGTCGCCAAAACGGTGCAGGAGTACTTCAGCTCCCAACACAATAAAAACTTTGACCGCCGCGACGTTCTAGCGTCGCTTTTCGCCGCCTTTAGCCTGCGCGTGGAGGAACCCGTTTTCGAAAGCCAGACGAAAACCAAGCTCAGCTCGCCGGAAATGGGGCCCGAGGGGCCGTCCATCCGCAAATTTGTCAACGATTTCGTCAAGGAAAAGCTCGATAACTACCTCCACCAGAACGAAGCGGTCGCCGAGGCGCTGCGCAAGCGGATCATGCAATCGGAGCGCGAGCGCAAGGAACTGGCGGGCATCAAGAAACTGGCCAACCAGCGGGCGCGCAAAGCCAACCTGCACAATAAAAAACTTCGCGACTGCCGGGTGCATTACAACAGCAGCACCCGGAAAACCAAGGAAGAAGAGCGCAAAAATTCCACCATCTTCATCACCGAGGGTGACTCGGCCAGCGGCTCCATCACCAAAGCCCGCGATGTGCAATCGCAGGCCGTATTCAGCTTGCGGGGGAAACCGCTGAACTGCTACGGGCTGACCAAAAAAGTCGTATACGAAAACGAAGAATTCAACCTGCTGCAACACGCACTCAACATCGAAGACGGCCTGGAGGGCCTCCGCTACAACCGGGTGGTCATCGCCACCGATGCCGATGTCGACGGCATGCACATCCGCCTATTGCTCCTGACCTTCTTCCTGCAGTTCTTTCCCGAACTGGTGCGCGAAGGCCACCTCTACATCCTGGAAACGCCCTTGTTCCGGGTCCGGGATAAACAACAAACTTTCTATTGCTACAGTGAAAGCGAAAAGCGACAAGCTGTCGGCCAGCTAAAGGGCAAGTCGGAAGTCACCCGTTTCAAAGGGCTGGGCGAAATATCGCCCGATGAATTTCAGGATTTCATCAACGAAAATATTCGCCTGGAGCCCGTAGTGCTTAACGAAGAGGTCGATATCGACGATCTGCTGACCTATTACATGGGAAAGAATACCCAAAACCGTCAGGGTTTTATTATCGAAAACCTGCGGGTGGAGCGAGATGAAGTCGAAGGCCTGGCCGCCGCCCCGGAAGAAATGGCCGGTTGATCAAACCCAGCGCGGATGTTGTCATCACAACGATAAGTTGTAGTTTTGCGTTGTATTAATCGGTGCTTGAAGCACTAGTACACTGTGTAATAAGTAATTTT
>CAYWHT010000061.1:11692-12147 GCA_964458135.1 uncultured Saprospiraceae bacterium
CGTCCCAGATCTCCTCGAGGCTCATCGGCAGGCGCCCGTACTTCATCTGGTACAGCCGGATCGCCTCCACGTACTGCTTCCCGCGAAAGATCAGCTCGGCCTCCTTCTCTCGCCGCATCTGGAACGAGGCGGTCTGGACGGCGACACCCATGAAGATCGCCATGATGGCCACCGTGACCATCAGCGCCACCAGGGCGGTTTTCAACCAAGTATTTTTCATAGCCAAAGCATTGAGTCGTTTAACAAAAAAAGGGAGCTGCTTGCGCAAGCTCCCCGGAGGTTGATTGTTTTTTAATTTAACGTTCAAGAATGGGGGAGCGGCTATAACCTAGTACACTGTGTAATAAGTAATTTTGCGCTTTGGCAGTGTCTTTTGCCGAAAGGCTGCGTTGCTCATCAGTCTCGTAGCTACGGCTATGCTCCTTCTTCGCGCCTTGCCCTTCGCCAAAATACCC
>CAYWHT010000062.1:0-12114 GCA_964458135.1 uncultured Saprospiraceae bacterium
AAAAGAACAAAATGCGAGCGATACTAGGGTCGAACTATTGACCCACTCCCACCGCGAGGGTGGGAGTTGCTCTGAACCAACTGAGCTAATCGCCCCTAAGAAAAAGAACAAAATGCGAGCGATACTAGGGTCGAACTATTGACCCACTCCCACCGCGAGGGTGGGAGTTGCTCTGAACCAACTGAGCTAATCGCCCCTAAGAAAAAGAACAAAATGCGAGCGATACTAGGGTCGAACTATTGACCCACTCCCACCGCGAGGGTGGGAGTTGCTCTGAACCAACTGAGCTAATCGCCCCTAAGAAAAAGAACAAAATGCGAGCGATACTAGGGTCGAACTATTGACCCACTCCCACCGCGAGGGTGGGAGTTGCTCTGAACCAACTGAGCTAATCGCCCTTCTTTTAATAGCGAGTGCAAATATACAAGCCTTACTTGTACGGCGCAACCTTCTACGGCAAAAATCGCAAAAATCTTTTGCCGATCCCTCCGATTGAGAAATAACCCAGCTTCCTACCCTATTTATGGGCATAATACCCCACTTTTTTGTTATAATTTTGTGAAGTTGTTAGCTAACAGCAAAGTGAACAACCCAAGCCAAAAAAACTGCCGGAAGCGTAATCCCTGACGGCCTGCTCTCCGGAGGCGGGCCGTCAGGCCGGCCCGGTCAAGGGAGCAATTCGGGTAATCCAGGTCAACCTGGTCCGAGCTATCTTGGTCATCTGGGAATCCGGGTAATCCCGGTCAAAAAAGTGGTCCATGAAACGATTCTTCAAGCGACTGTTAATCATCTTACTCATCGTCATCGTCCTGGTCATTGGAGTGGCCGTGGCCATTGCGGGCTTGTTTGAAAAACAGATCGGCAACCGCATCCTGGCTTCGACCAACAACCAGCTGAAATCGGAACTGCGGGTGGAAGACTTTCAGCTGTCGGTATTGCCTACCTTTCCCACCGTGGCGGCCAACCTCAACAATGTGGTGCTCGAAGACAGCCGGGGCGGCATCCTGCTGGAAGCCGACGAACTTTCTTTCCGCATCGGCTTGCTTAGTTTCCTGAGCTCCAACTACCAGATCCGTTCGGTCGTCATCAGCGACGGGGCCTTGAATATCCTGATCAACCCCGCCGGGGCGCCCAATTACGATATTTTCAAGGACGGAGAGAAGGAAGCCGCTAGTGATAATGCCTCCCGCGACGGACCGGGCATTACGCTCGAAAAAGCTACCCTGCGCCGGATCGAATTCAACTACCAAAATGAAGGTGCGGGCGAAAGGGCGCAGGCCCTGCTAGACGAAGCCGCCTTCTCCGGAGAGTTCGCCAACCAGGCCTTCTCCTTGCAAAGTGACGCCCAACTTGCGGCCCGCTACCTGGAGGTGAAAGAGGAACGCTTTCTGGAAAATAAAGCG
Organism: uncultured Saprospiraceae bacterium; assembly: GCA_964458135.1. GTDB lineage: Bacteria > Bacteroidota > Bacteroidia > Chitinophagales > Saprospiraceae > CAYWHT01. The sequence goes on from CAYWHT010000062.1 coordinate 1,404, forward strand.
CTGACTTACGAAGCCGATGTCTTCATCAACCTGGCGGATCAGGAGTACACTTTTAACGATGTGATCGTCGCCATTGAGGAAAATGAATTCCGCCTCGACGGCAAAATCAAACAACTGGAAGGAGGAGGCGCCAACTATGACCTGCTGCTCTCCAACGAGGACGGCAACCTGGAGGGGGTCTTGCAGCTGCTTCCCGCCCAGTATTTTGACGATTTCGGCGACTTTACCAGCACCGGAAAATTCACCTTCAACGCCTTCGTTCAGGGCGAGGCCAGCAGCCGCAGCAACCCGGAAATCCGCGCCGAATTGCAACTCGAAGACGGTAGCATCCGCAGTCCGCGACTGACCAGCGATTTCCGCGACGTGGCCTTCGTCGCCAAATTCAATAATGGTCAGGAACGCAGCAACCGCACCTCCGTACTGGAAATCGAAAACCTCAAAGGCTACTTCAACCGCGAGCTTATGGAGCTCAAGCTGCGCATTGAGAATTTCGACAATCCCTTGATCGACTTCGGGGCCAACGGCCTCATCCCCATGGCTTCCGTTTACCGGTTATTCGGCAACCCGCGAATTACCGACGGCAAAGGCGAGGTCGAATTCAAACAGCTCCAACTTCGGGGCAGCTACGACGATATGGTCAATACTTACCGGATCGACCAGGTAGACGTCGGCGGTGGGCTCGAATTTGACGATGCCGGCCTGGTGATCAACAATGAGACCCTGGTCTTCGATAAGGGAATACTGGAATTGGATGGCAACCAATTGCTGGTGAAAGGCCTCAAACTCGAAGGCGCGGGCAGCGAGCTCAACTTCGAGGGGCAGGCTTTCAACCTCATCCCCGTGCTTTTCGCCGACTCGCTCAACAGCCGCAAGGTGGAACTGGAATTTGCCGCCAGCCTGCAATCCGATATCCTGGATATCGACCGCCTGCTCAACGCCTCGCCCATGGCTTACGAAGAGACGCAAGTCAGCGAAGCAGAAGCCGACTCCCTGCAGCAGCGACGCATCGTTCGTCGGGAACGCATCACCGATTTCCTCAAAGGCACCTTCAATGTAGTGGTCGATCAGTTCAACTACAATAAGATCAACGCCAGTAACTTTACCGGGCAACTGGAATTCGATAACAACGAGCTTAACATTCGCGGTAGCGCCAACGGCATGGAAGGCGTCATGCAAGTCGACGGCCAAATGTACTTCCGCAAGGAACCGCGCCTGGAGGCGAATGTGATCTGCGAAAACCTCAACGTGTCGGAATTTTTCCGCCAGACCAACAATTTTTCGCAAGATGTGCTGACCGATAAAAACGTGTCGGGAATCATCAACGCCAAGATGATGATTGAAGCCTACTGGGACCGGCAGGGCAATTTCCAGAACAAACGCTTGCGAGTGCTGGCCGGCCTGGGCGTCAATGACGGCATGCTGACCGATGTGGAGCTGCTGGAAAATTTTAGCGCCTTCGTAAAGATTAAAGACCTCCGGAAAATCGATTTCGTCAATCTGCAGAACTTCCTCGAAATCCGCAACCAGACGGTCTTTATCCCCGCCATGTTTATCCGCAGTAATGCGGTCAACCTGACCCTCAGCGGGGAGCATCGCTTTGATCAATCTTTTCGCTACAACCTCAAAGTCAACGCGGGGCAGGTGCTGGTGGAGCGCTTCAAGCGCTATGACCCCTCGCTGACGCCCAAACCCGCCAAGCGCGAAGGCTTCTTCAATATGTACTACACCATCTACGGCAACGAGGAGGATTACGACTTCGAAACCGCCCGCAGTTTCGTCAAAAGCCAGTTCCAACAGAGCCAGCAACGCAAACGCAACGTGCAGGCCGCCCTGGAAAGTGAATTCGGGCCCATGACGCTCATCCAGGAGCCCGTCGAATGGCAGAGCCTAGACGAAGAAGAAGGAGAAGAAACTGAATACCTGGAGTTTGAATTGGAAGGGGGAGATAATGGCGAGCCGGAGCCAAAGGTGGATAGCACCCAAGTGGATACACTGAACGCGCAGGGAGGTGGTTAAATAAGGGATGAATTGAATCTTCCAAGCGGCTTGGAACAGCGCCCTAAGCGTATTTTTTTTCAAAATCAGCCGATTTACAAAAAAAATCCACTTCTTTACCCAAAACCCTACACATGCAAAAAATTGTGCTTCTCGACGGCGGTTTGGGCCAGGAAATATTTCGTCGCTCCGGAAAACCGGCCCACCCCTTGTGGTCGGTACAAGTGATGATGGAGCAACCGGAGGTGGTGCAAGCCGTATATCAAGATTTTATCAAAGCGGGGGCCCGGATCATTACCCTCAACACTTATTCGGCTACGCCCACCCGACTGCGCCGCGACGGTCAGTTGGAGTGGTTTGAAAAGCTGCAGCGAAAGGCCCTGGCCATTGCCCAGGATGCGCGGGGCGAGAGCGGTGCTGCGGTTCAGATTGCGGGCTGCCTGCCGCCGCTGGTGGGTAGCTACAGTCCCGGTAGCGCCCCCGCCTACGCGGATAGCCTGGAGGAATACCGCCAGATTACGACCATTGAATCGCAAGGAGTGGATTTGTTCATCTGTGAAACCATGTCTTCGATTGCCGAAGGGCGGGCCGCTGCGGAAGCCGCGCTGGAAACCGGCCGGAAAACCCTCCTGAGCTTTACCCTGGCCGACGACGGTTCCAACCGGCTACGCTCGGGCGAACCCCTCGAAGATGCACTACGCGAAATACAGGACCTGAAATTAAACGGCATCCTGCTCAATTGCTCCCTACCCGAAGTGATCTCCCGGGCGATGGAGGTGCTCAAAACTTCCAACCTGCCTTTCGGCGGTTACGCCAACGGCTTCACTTCCGTCGAAGCCCTGAAACCCGGCGGCACCGTAGACGCGCTCTCGGCACGCGAGGACTTAACCCCCGAAAAGTACGCCGACTTCGTCATGGAGTGGGTCAAAAGCGGGGCTACCATCGTCGGTGGCTGCTGCGAAGTGGGCCCCGGCCATATCGCCAGGCTGCGCGATCGTCTTGAAGAAGCGGGGCGCCAGATTACAGACTTGGGGTAAAGGGTTGACTTGCAAGCAGTGCCTGCATTGAAGGAGAAACGCTTACTTCTTACCGAAGCACTAGCCTTTAAGGTGGCGGGCGCCTTCTTCGGGCAAGTTGTACACGGGCGTGGCTGGTACGTTGAGGCCCATCAGGTCAATATCTTCGCCTTTATCAACCATTTTCCCATTCTAATTACATTCTTTCCCTTCTGAAAGCTATATTAGTGGTAATTAACACCCTGGATCTTAATAACATTTCGCCGACGCCGCGGATTCGTTGAGCAGCGATCGGCAAAAAAACTTAAATCATCCATGATCCGACCCAAAGCCGCCATCCTTGATTTGGATGGCGTTATCACCCAAACGGCAACCCTTCACGCCCAAGCTTGGAAAAGCCTTTTCGACGACTATAACGACCAGCGCCGCAGAAACGGACAATCCACCTTCGAGTCTTTTTCCATCGAGATTGATTATCCGAAATACCTCGACGGCATGCCCCGCTACGACGGGGTGGCCAATTTTCTACGCTCCCGCGGCATCGATCTGCCTTACGGCGATCCGGCGGATGATCCCGGGCGGGAGACGGTTTGCGGATTGGGCAACCGCAAAAATCAGCACTTCCATGCATTGCTGGAGCGGGAAGGGGTAAAGGTCTTTAACGGCAATGTCGAGACGATGCGAAAATGGAAGGATCAAGGTTTGCGCCTGGCGGTAATCTCTTCCAGTAAAAATTGCCGGAACATTCTGGAAGCTGCCGGCTTGCTGGAATTGTTTGAAGTACGCGTTGACGGAGTAATTTCCCAGGAACGAGGCATTCCGGGTAAACCGGCGCCGGATATTTTTCTGGAAGCGGCGCGCGATTTGGGGGTTGCTCCCCAGGAGGCGATCGTAGTGGAAGATGCGCTAGCCGGCGTAAAGGCGGGTAAAAAAGGGGGCTTCGGTTGGGTGATCGGCATCGCCGAAAACGGCGAAAAGCTGCGTGCGCTCGGCGCCGATGAAGTGGTGAGCGATTTGGGGCAGCTGCGGCTCGAAGATTTCGTCTATCCCACCTACGAGGATTTATCCTCGGCGCTCGCTCAATTTAAACACATCGCGACCCAACTGAGCCAAAGGCCGCTCATCCTCTGCCTGGATTACGACGGCACGCTCACACCCATCGTGGAGCAATTCGATCAAGCTATTATCTCCGAGGCGATGCGGCAAACCGTTCACGAATTGGCGCAAAAGGCGCCGGTAGCCATCGTCAGCGGCCGGGACAATACCTTCATCCGCCAACACGTCAGGCTGGACAATGTCTACTACGCGGGAAGTCACGGCTACCAAATCAGTGGCCCCGGCAACTACCAATACGAGATGGAACAGGCCCGCGAGATGCTGCCCGTACTGGATCGGCTGGAAACGACCCTGCAAGGGCAGCTGGACGACATTGAGGGAGCAGCGCTGGAGCGCAAGCGCTTCGCCCTGGCCGTACACTACCGTAACGTAGCCCCCGGGGAAAGAGAGGAAGTGAAGCAACGGGTGCAGCAAGCACTACGGGAATATCCGGAACTGAAAAAAGGGGGGGGCAAGATGGTTTTGGAAATTCAGCCGGATCTGGACTGGAATAAGGGCAAAGCTGTGCAACTGATTATCGAGCGGATTGCGGATCGCGAAAAAGGCGTCTGCCCGATATATATCGGTGACGATCTGACCGACGAGCACGCCTTCCGGGCCTTACAAAATTACAATGGGATCGGCATCCTGGTGGGAGACCACGGCGCCGCCACCCATGCCAATTTTTCCCTGACCGATGTAAAGGAAGTTCAGACCTTCATTCAGCAAATTCAAAACCACACTTTCCATGATTAGAGAATGGTCCCTAACCTACGACAATTTTAATCCCGAGGAAGAAAAATTGCGCGAAGCGCTCTGCACCCTGGGCAACGGGTATTTTGCCGTCCGTGGCGCCGCAGAGGAGTCGAATGCCGGAGAATTTCACTATCCGGGCACTTATCTGCACGGCGGGTACAATCGATTGGAATCGGAAGTTTCGGGCAAAGTCATCGAAAATGAAGATCTCGTCAACTGGCCGAACTGGTTGTGTCTCACCTTTCGCATCGAGGATGGAAAATGGTTCGATCTGCACGAGGTGGTCATTGAAAACTATCACCAGGAGCTGGACTTAAAGCAGGGCATCCTGATTCGCAAGATTACCTTCCGGGACGAAGACAACCGGAAAACCACGCTGCACAGCGAGCGCATCGTGAGCATGGCCGATAAGAACCTGGCCGCCATCTACTGGACACTGGAGGCGCACAATTGGTCGGGGCACATAACCGTGCGTTCGGCACTGGACGCCAACGTTCAAAACGATGGGGTTCCCCGGTACCGTTCCCTCAACGGGCAGCATTTGGAATTGCTGGAGAAGCGGCCCTGGGGCGAAGACGGGGTGTGTTTGCTGGTGCAAACCAATCAGTCGCAGATCCGTATGGCGCAGGCTTCCCGCTTAAGGGTTTGCCGCCAACTCGATCAAAGCCCCGTCGAGTTGGATCGGTCCACCTGGGAAGAATCCAACCAAATCGGTCAGGATCTAAAGTTTTGGATAGAGCGCCACCATCCGGTTTGTCTGCACAAGTTTGTGGCCATTTACACCTCGCGCGATCCGGCAATTTCGGAGCCGCTGCTGGCCGCTCGCATCAAACTGCAGCGGATCGAAAAATTCTCAACCCTGCGCCAAAACCACGAGCTGGCCTGGAAGCACTTGTGGGGAAGAGGCGACATCCGGATTAAAGGCGACGGGGAAGCACAGCATATCCTACGCCTGCATATTTTCCACGTATTCCAGACCGCTTCTCCCCACACGATCCACATCGACGCCGGCATGCCGGCGCGCGGCCTCCACGGTGAAGCCTATCGGGGCCATATCTTCTGGGATGAAGTTTTCATTTTCCCCTACCTCAACTATTGTGTCCCGGATATTACGCGCTCCTTGCTGCTGTACCGCTACCGGCGGCTGGACGAAGCCCGTCACGCCGCTCGCGAAATCGGTTGTGCGGGGGCGATGTTTCCCTGGCAGAGCGGCAGTTCCGGAAGAGAGGAAACCCAGGTCATCCACCTCAACCCGCGCTCGGGGAACTGGCTCCCCGATAACACCCACTTACAACGGCACATCAATGCCGCCATCGCCTATAATATCTGGCAATATTACCAGGCTACCGAAGACTGGGAATTCATGCATTTCCAGGGCGCGGAAATGTTCCTGGAAATCGCTCGCTTCTGGGCGAGCGTCGCCACCTATAGCAAGGAAAAAGAGAAATACGAAATCCTGGGGGTCGTCGGTCCTGACGAATACCATACGGAATATCCCGGTAGCGATCAGCCCGGCCTAAATAACAACGCCTATACCAATTTTATGGCGGCCTGGGTATTGTACATCGCCCAACGCATTATTCAATTGGTGAATGAAAGGCGAAAGATGGAATTACTGGAGATTTTAGATATGCCCGAGGATGAAATCCAGCATTGGGACACGATCAGCCGGAATATGTTCATTCGCTTTATAAGGGATGTCGTCATCAGCCAGTTCGAGGGCTACGAAAATCTAAAGGAGCTCGATCTGGAACCCTACCGGGAAAAGTTCGGGGACAACCTCCGCCTGGACCGGATCCTGGAAAGTCAGGGCGATTCGCCCAACCGCTACAAGGTGAGTAAACAAGCCGACCTGCTGATGCTCTTCTATCTTTTTTCCGCCGAAGCCATTGAGGAAGTTTTCGAGCGCCTGAATTATTCCTTTGATCGCACCTGCATTACCGATAATATTGAGTACTATGTCAACCGTACGGCCCACGGTTCCACGCTTAGTCGTATTGTGTTCTCCTGGGTGTGGTCGCGCGATAATCGCCAAGAATCCTGGTACCACTTCGAGGAAGCGCTAATCAGCGACCTGCGGGATATACAGGGAGGAACTACGCCCGAGGGCATTCACCTCGGCGCCATGGCCGGCACCATCGATCTGGTGCAACGCTGTTATACGGGTTTGGAGGTGCGTGATGATGTGCTCTGGCTCAACCCCATCTTGCCCCATGGCATCAAAGGCCTGGAATTCAAAATCCGGTACCGGGGTCACGAACTTTCTATTGACTTGGAAGAAGAACGGATGGAAGTGACCTTTGACGATGCGGTTTGGAGTCAGAAAATCCGTATCGGCATAAATGGCCAGATCCAGTCGATCCAGAAAGGACAGACCAGGGTGTTCGACCTGACCCCGGCCTGACGTACGAGCGAGCCCACATGTAAATGATGGCCTTTGACTTGACGTATATACTATTCACGGGCATTTTGATCATGGTCGGATTTACCTTCGGCCAGCTAGCCAATCTCGTGAATTTACCTAAAGCCACGGGCTATCTTATTGCGGGCTTGGTGCTCCACCCCAATCTATTCAACTTCTTCGGGAAGATCGATGTGCTGGAATTTTCCAGGCTGCCTCTCAATATTTCGCTGAGTATCATCACCTTTGCCATTGGGGGTGGGCTATCCTTTCGCAAGCTCAAGAAGATGGGGCGCAGCATCATCAGCATTGGCGTCAGCCAGGCGGAGCTGACCTTGCTGGTCGTTTTATTCGGTTTCCTGTTGGTATTCAGCTTGTACGCTCCCCATCATTTTCAATGGGGCGGGGAGGCGATTCCCCTGGCGATCATTTTGGGCGCCCTGGCCCTACCCACCGACCCGGCGGCCTTCCTGGCGGTCAAACATGAATTGAAAGCGGAAGGCGAGGTGACGTCCACCACGTTGGGTATCGCGGCGATCGACGACTTGCTCACCTTCTTGAACTTTGTTTTGGCCGTCAGCATTGCCGGCATCTATTTGGGCGCGAATGACGAGGGGGTTGGCTCTGAATTACTGGGCGCCTTGCTGAATATCGCCATCAGCATCGGCATCGGCCTCCTGTCCGGCCTGTTGCTCAATTTGATTACCCGGGCCGTACGGCGGGAAGTGGAGGGCGTGCTCATCGTGATGACTGTAGGCATGGTGCTTAGCTGCTACGGTTTGGCGGAGGCCTTAGAGATGGAAGCTTTACTCGCCACGATGACCATGGGGCTGGTGGTTGTCAATTTCAACTCCCTGAGCGAGGAAATATTTGGGCTGCTCGACCGCTACACGGAAGAATTGGTCTTTGTCATCTTCTTCACCCTCAGTGGCATGCGGCTCAACTTTGGCATTATAGGCGAAGCCTGGCTGCTGATCCTGCTGTTCATCGTTCTGCGTTTTGCTGGTAAATGGATTGGCGCCTATGCCGGCGCATTTATCGGCCGTAGCAACCCCAAGGTGAGGCGGCTAGTCACCTGGGGATTGCTGCCGCAGGGGGGCATCGTCATTGGCCTGGCGTTAGTGCTGCAACACGAGCCGGGCTTTGAATCCCTCTCCGATCTCGTATTGGGGGTGGTGATCGTGGCGACGATCTTTTACGAAATACTCGGCCCCATTACGACGAAATACGCGATAACCAAGGCGGGAGAGGATCACTTAAAGGAATGATCCGGTATTTAAATCAATTGCCGCGGAATCTTTTCGTCCCAACTTTTGCAGTATACCCGGGCGCCGTTGTGATAAGCGTCGAGGGTAGCGGTGAGGTAGAAATAGTTCTGGTCGGAAGTCAAAACGGTATACGTGCAAGTTTTTACCTTCCATTCTTCCCTTTCAAACGTCATCTCCCAATAAGTCTCCCCTTTTAAAGAATTGTAGTTATCGTATTCGTAGCTGTAATCTTCCGTGGTGTTGATGGCTATTTCCATGCCGATGTCTTCCAGCCGTTTGCGCCCTTCGTCTTTTATGACTTCGGCCGTGGTGGTGTTGGCGAGCATGTCTTTCCGGATAATCCAGTTATAGTGTTTGGGCAGGAGTTGCGTTAGCGGCGTTCCTGCTGCGGCTACCGGTTTTTCAAATGTCCGTTCCATGGCGTCTTGCTCCAAATCCGGAATGACCGGTAAAATTAAGCGGCTGACGCCGGCCGTAATCGATAGTTTGGCAGCTTGTGGTGAAGGCCAGACGATGGGCCAGTAAGAGGAAGAAATGGAAAGCCGCAGCCGGTGTCCTGCCTTGATGGCGTGGGCGATTTCGTTTAACTGGATTCGAATCTTATAAACCTTCCCCGGCACTAGCTCCTGAGGTTGTTCGTGGCTATCGCGGTGGGTCAGGTTTAACACCCCATAGGTAATTCTGGTGGCGTGGAAGTCTTCCGAAACTTCGGAGATCCGGATTGCAGCCATCGCTACTGGGTGGCTGGATTTGATGTCTAATTCTACTACGGGGGCTCCGATGATGTGGACATCCGATTCCAGCGGCGGCGTTTCGAAGATCAAGGCGCCGCCTTCCTCTTCCCGTTGGTCGTGGGGTAAATCGGGGGCGGCGCTGTAGGCGCACCACTTGCCTCCGTTCAGCCCGACGCTCAGGGGCGATTGGCTTTCGATATCCATGGGCGCTTCGGCGGCTTGTGGTTCCAACTTATGATCGGGATTGAGGTAAAATTGGCGCTCCCTTACCGCCGGGCTCGGCCATTCGGCCAAACCGACCCAGTGACCGGGCTGGAAGTCACGCTGGGGGTCCGGTTTGGAGAATTCCTGCATCCAAACGGCGAGCATGGGTTCGGAAACGATGCCGCTGTACATTCCCTTGAGCCAGTGGTTCCACCACCGCAGCGATTCCTGTAAAAAACCGATTGCGGGGCCGGGCTTGCCGAAATGCGGGTACATGTGGCTCCAGGGGCCGATAATGCCTTTGCGGGGCGCCGAAAAATGCTCCAACATACGGAAAACGGAATTGGAATAGCCGTCGGCCCACCCACTTACGGCAAGGACCGGAATCTTGATGTCACTGTAGCGCTCGTTGACCGAGCCATGCTTCCAATAGGCGTCTTTCTTCTGGTGCGACAGCCACTTCTTGAGCCACAATCCACTGTCTTTAAGTCGTTGAAGCCACCATTTTTTCCAGGCCTCGCCAACGATTTCGGGATCCGGTGGCTGCGTGTTCCGCGCAAACATGGTGGAGGCCCACGACAGGTTATCTCCCAACAGGCAACCTCCCATATAGTGAACGTCATCGCGGTAGCGGTCGTCGGTGGAACAGACGGTGATGATGGCTTTGAGTTCGGGCGGATTGAGGGCGGCCACCTGCAGGGCATTGAAACCGCCCCAGGAAATGCCGATCATCCCGATGTCTCCGTTGCACCAGGGTTGATCGGCTATCCACCGGAGTATGTCCAGGGCATCCTGCTGCTCCAGGGGTAAGTATTCATCCTCTAAGACCCCTTCCGATTCGCCGCTTCCGCGCATGTCTACCCGCACGCCCGCCAGTCCGTGGCCGGCCAGGTAATTAAAATTCATGGCGTCCGAATGCCGGGTATGGTCTCTTTTGCGGTAGGGTATATATTCCAGGACCGCTGGCACGGGCTGTAGCTCGGCATCTTTCGGGCGCCATACTTTCGCCGAAAGGCGGCAACCGTCCCGCATCTCAATCCAGCTGTGCTCAATGGTATGTACGGGATAGGGCAGTTTTTTTAACAGACTTATTCCGGGGTCCTGCTCTTCCTCCCCAGTCGTCGTCGGGCCGATCGTGCGGATCCGGAAACTCAGCTCCGCGCTACACCAGGCAAATTTTTTCAGTAATTCCTTTTCGGAAACTCCTCCCATATATACTACCCCCAAACGGTAGCTGTAAGC
>CAYWHT010000063.1:0-12052 GCA_964458135.1 uncultured Saprospiraceae bacterium
TACCAGCGCCGTCCTGGGCCCCTTCTCTTTCGAGACGCTCTGGGGGCTCGATGTCGGCGTCAGTGACGCGCCCCGCCCTTTTTCCGATTGCGAATTGGGCGGCAATGATTCCGTTTTCGTCACCCTGCAAAACTTTGGCGGCAGCCCCCAATCGCTCATCCCTTTTCGCTACAGCATCAACGGCGTACCCGCCAATATCAACGATCCGCTGGACGGGCTATTTACCGGAGTCCTGGGCAAGGACAGCACCTTTACCATTCCCTTCGATCAAACCGGTGACTTCTCCAGGCCAGGAGAGTACATTCTGCGCGCCTGGACCGAACAGGAAAATGACCGGGATGTGAGTAACGACACCACTGAAGTCGTCGTCACCCATATCCCCACTATCGATTCCTTCCCCTACCTGGTGGATTTTGAAGATGGTAAATCCGGCTGGACGGTGGACACCAACAGCCGGAATGCAAGTTGGATGTTTGGCGAGCCCGCTGGCCCACAACTGGCCTTCGCGCAAAGCGGGCAAAATGCCTGGACTACCGGTTTGACCACCGGCTATAACGATAATGAATTAGCCTACCTGTTATCGCCCTGCCTCGACTTTTCCAGCCTGGAGACCGATCCGCGCCTGGCCTTCTCCCTATTTTTGGAAACGGAAGCGGAAGTAGACGGTAGTTGGGTCGAATTGAGCACCGATGGGGGAGAGAGCTGGAGCCGGATCAGGTCGACTCCGGATGCAGTCAATTGGCACAACGACACAGAAAACAATCAATGGACCGGAGACGGCGGCTTTTCCGGATGGACTTACGTAAGCAACCTACTCGAGAACACGGCCGGCGAACCCCAGGTGCGCCTCCGCATTGCCATGGCCTCCGACGGGCAGATTGTAGGGGAAGGTTTGGGTATTGACAATGTGCTGATTTCCGAACCGGTCTCTATCGATTTGGCCGGTGCTGCGGTACGCAACGAAGCGACGACCTGCGGCAGCCCGATGGATCGCGTTATCTTTTCGATTGCCAACGCCGGTGAAAATCCGACCGGGAATTTTGATGTAGCCTACCGGATTAACGGCGGCTCAACGGTGGTGGAGAACGTAGGCAGCCTTATGGTCTCCGATACGGCGACCTATGTTTTCGATAATACCTTTAGTTCCTCCTCCAGAGATGTGTTGGTGGTGGAAGCCTGGGTAATGCCCGACCCCGCCGACCCCTTCCCCGCCAACGATACCGCGCGCTGGGTATTGAATCCGGTTCGGGGGATTCCGTTTGCCGAGAACTTTGAAGGGGGCGCCCTACCCACTGGCTGGACCGTCAACCGGGGCAATGCCGCCGTCACGGATTTACACGGCAATAATACCCGGGCGCTAACGAGCTTGCTGGACGCCGATTCGGCATTATTTTCGGTGAGCTTACCCGCCTTGGCCGTTGTCCAGGCCGGTGATGAGCTAATTTTCGATTATCGCTTCGTAGAGCCCACCATGGAGCCCGATGAAAGCCGCCCACGTAATTTGGCCGTGGGAGAAGGATTGCAAGTACTCATCTCTACTAATTGCGAGGGTACCCAGCAAACGGTGCTTGCTAATATAAGTCAGGAAAACCATACGCCTACGACGGCCTACACCACGCAGACCATTTCTTTAGAGGAATACGCCGGAGATACCATTTTACTTGAATTCTTGAGTAGCCACGCGGGAGAAGGACGCTTCTTTACCGATTTGGACAACATCGGCATCCGCCGCTGCCCCACCAGCCTGGAACTCGACATCCGGGCCACCGATGCTTCCCCGCGCGACGACGGCGCCGCCACGGTCACGGCCGGCGCCGGTCTGCCCCCCTATACCTACCGCTGGAATACGGGGGATCGCACGCAGACCATCACGGATCTGCCGGCCGGCAACTATACCGTTACGGTTACCGATCAGGTAGGCTGCACCGATCAGGCGGAAATCACCGTCGGCGCAGTGAGTACGGAGGAAATCAGCGCATTGCAGTCGCTGACCCTGGCGCCCAATCCAACCAACGGCCGGAGCAACCTCATCCTGCAATTCGACCGGCGGATCAGCGCCGATATCCAACTGCTCAATCTGATGGGTCAAGTGATCTGGCAGGGACGCGAAGAAAATGTCCAGGCTTTTAACCGGGAATTGGACCTGAGTAATCAACCCGGGGGCATGTACCTGGTCCGGATCATCGTAAATGACCGGGTGCGAACCGTTAAGCTCCTTAAATCCCGTTAAGATTGAATGGCTTAAAGATGGATAAAAGGGCGCGGCTCCGTTTAGCGAGCCACGCCTTTTTATTTTATCAATTCTCAAGCCAAAAACCGTACGCAGCGCCGATAAACTATTCGTTCCGGAAATTGTATCTAATGGTGATCATATTATCATGCAAATTACCCTGGTAAGATGAAAATAGGCATTGTATGTTATCCCACCTACGGCGGTAGCGGGGTGGTCGCCACGGAACTTGGAATCGGTTTAGCCGGTTTGGGGCACGAAGTACACTTCATAACTTACAAGCGGCCGGCCCGGCTTTCCCATTTTCACGAAAATGTGTTCTACCACGAAGTAGACACAGAAGATTACCCTTTATTCGAATACCCGCCCTACGATACCGCCCTGGCCAGCCGCCTGGTCGACGTGGTGAAATACGAAGAGCTGGACCTCTTGCATGTGCACTACGCCATTCCCCACGCCGCCGTAGCCTACATGACCAAAAAGATTCTTCTCACCCAGGGGCGCTACGTGCCGGTCGTCACCACCCTGCACGGTACGGATATCACCCTGGTGGGTAACCACCGCTCTTTTGCGCCCGTCGTAGCCTTCTCCATCGATAAGTCGGATGGCGTAACGGCGGTTTCGGAAAGCCTCAAACAGCAAACCTACGACTACTTCCAAATCTCCAACGAAATCCGGGTGATTCCCAATTTCATCAACTTTGATCGCTTTCAGCGTAAGAATAAAGATCACTTCAAAAAAGCCATCGCCCCCCAGGGCGAACGCATACTCACCCACATCTCCAACTTCCGTCCGGTCAAGCGGGTAGAGGACGTCATCCACATCTTCAATCAAGTTTACCAAAAGGCGCCTTCCAAACTACTCCTAATCGGTGATGGCCCCGAAAGACGCAATGCCGAATCGCTTTGTCGCAGGCTGGGATTGTGCAACGAAATCCGCTTTCTCGGCAAACAAGACGCCGTGGAAGAGCTACTGGCCGTTTCGGATCTCTTCGTCATGCCTTCCGCCAAGGAGAGCTTCGGCCTGGCGGCCCTGGAAGCTATGGCCTGCGAAGTGCCCGTTATCTCCTCCAATGCCGGGGGGCTCCCGGAAGTCAACCTGCACGGTAAAACCGGCTTCACCAGCGAAGTGGGCCAGGTAGATGAAATGGCCCAAAACGCCATCAAACTGCTCAGGGACGATGACTTGTACCAAGAATTCCAAACCAACGCCCTGGATCAGGCCCGCCGCTACGACATCAAAAATATCCTACCCATGTACGAGGGGTACTATAAGGAGATTTTGGAAACGGCGGTTTATTCTTGACATGGTCGTTGGCATCCGCGTTTTCCCACTGCTCTTCTTCCCAGCCTCACCTTAAAATCACGTTACCCACCGCGCAATCCAAACAAGCTTTCCGGTCACAATAGTACTTTTTGAGTTGCAGTAACGCCTGGCTATCCTGTGCGGAGCGAGGGGTCAGGCCGATGCTTTTCCAGCGGCGGATGACGTGGTTGTCTTCCGGGGGGAGGGCTTCCAAGAGTTGTAGCGCCCGTTCCTGGTACTGGGGAAAGCCGTTAAGTTGGCCGTATAAAAATAGAAAGGGCGCAAAAGTATTGATAACCAGCAAGCGCACGGCCGTTTGCCCGAGCTTTTTAGGGCGGCGTTGCGAGGGATGGCCAAAGCGGTAGTGGTGCTTCCAATAATTGGAAAGCTTGACGTCAAACATGTTTTCCAGTTCGGAAACGGTACGGGCCGCCAGCACCTTACTGAGCAGGTGGTCGGATTGATGGATCAGGGTTGCCAGTTGGGCGATCCGGAGGGTGGGAAAATTGGCGGGGCGAAGGCGCATAAATTTCCAGTTATGCGCCGGCAGGGGTTCCAGATCGTATTTGCGCCGTAGATGTGCGTACTCCTTTTGCAGTTTTTGGGGGTACGCATCCCGGAAATCCCCCGCCAACAATCCGGATTGCCCGAAGAGGAGCGCCTCCAGTTGCAACAGGTTATGCCGGTGTTTCCAGAGCAACCGGATGGGAAGGGAGCGCGCCAGCCGGTCAAAGGGTTCGGCATTGACCTTCAGGCCGAAGTTGCGGGCCAGAAACTGGTAAAAGGTGTTTTCCCAGTCGCCCTGGTTGGCGGCCAGGCGCTCCCGGATTGCGCCGGTGCTTTGTTCCAGCCGTTCGGCGCTCAGGCGGTCGAGCCAGGCGTAAATGCTAACGGCCGGCACCTCCGGTAATTGACTTTGGCAGGGAACCCAGGTATCGTTATTCACCAGAAACCGATAACGGCTCCACACTTTGGCGGGTATGCGGCCCCGTAATTCCAAGCAGGGTATGCGCGCTCCGCTTTTCCGGAAAATAACCTGATCCTCATCCAGCACCACGTGCAAAATAACATTCTCGTAAGCCGGATCCCGTTGGTGACCGTGAGACTGCCATCCGGAAGCCTGCAGGTGCAGTTCTACATTACCCGCCCACAGGGTCTCCCCAATGCGGAGGCGCGCGTTGAGAAAATCTGGCCCACTATCCCGGTTGTAACGCCCAGGTTGCAGGATAGTCAAAGCTTCGCCCGTCGTCGTTTTTAAATCGTGATTATCAAAGCGGCGAAAACGCCACAGGAAATGCAAAAATTCTTCGCGCATAATGGTAGATCTTGGAGTTGTTTACCAATAGTGCGCGCGCCCGGGTTGGTGGGAATAATGCGTGATGGAAGCAGAAAATATCTATGTATTGACTCGATGCAAATTAAGAAACCGCTTACTCACAATCAATGGCTTCGTTTTGAAATTCCCGCCAGATTGCAATGATATTGGAGTGTAAATGTTAAAGTTTTTAAGCGTCGTCTTGGCGTTCGAAAACTTTAAAGGTATAGTCATGGGGATTTTTTTCATCGGCCCGGTGGTGATCTTCGGAGACCAGCTTCCATTCTTCGGGGGGCAATTGGGGAAAGAAGACGTCTCCCTCCACTTCTACTGCTACTTCGGTAAGATAGAGGCGGTCCCATAGCGGCATGCTTTGTTCGTAGACGGCGCCGCCGCCGATGATGAAGGCCTCTTCATCGCCCTTATCTTGGGCCAGCGTAAGCGCTTCTTCCAGGGTGTGGACGACGATGCAGCCCGAGGCTGCAAAAAAGGGATCACGGGTTAGCACGATATTGGAGCGTTTGGGTAGGGGGCGGCCGATGGACTCGAAGCTCCTCCGGCCCATGATGATGTGGTGATTCAGGGTGCGCCTTTTGAAATACTTCAGATCGGCCGGTAAGCGCCAGGGGATCTGGTTGTCTTTTCCGATAACGCGATTGCGAGATATGGCGACGATGGCGGAGACGAGCATAAGGGATGGGGTTTCAATTTTCATGGGGTGTAACGCGCTGAATGCGTTCTGGTTTGGTGGCCCTATTACGCGAGTGCTAAGGCATATTTTGCCGGATCAGGTTGGCGTTGAGCATGCGTTGCTCGATCCATTGTCGCCGCCGGCTAATTGCACCGCGAATTTTTTTCTCGACGATCAGGCTGGCGATCGGGGCGGCGTAGGTGCCGCCGAAGCCGGCATTTTCCACGTATACGGCTACGGCGATTTCGGGATCGTCCTTAGGGGCAAAGCAGAGGAAGATGCTGTGGTCTTCACCGTGCGGATTTTCTGCGGTGCCGGTTTTTCCGCACACGGGAATGTCTTGGATATAGGCCATCCGGGCGGTGCCCGAGGTGACGGCGAGCTCCATCCCCCGGATGACGGGAGGAAAGTGGATGCTGTCGATACCCGCAAATTGCCTTTCGCGAAATTTGCGAGGGATGGTATCTCCGGGCCCGGGATCGCGGTAGCCCCGCAGCAGGTGAGGCGTTACGTAATAGCCGCGGTTGGCGATCATGGCGGCGATATTGGCCATTTGAACGTTGGTCATGAGCAGCTCTCCCTGGCCGATGCCCAGTGAGCGGAGCCAGATGGAGTTCCAGCGTTCGTTTTCGTAGATCTTTTCGAAATAGGATACTTCGGGAAAATTGCCGGGCTGTTCGGAAGGAAAATCGATGCCCAACCGCTTGCCGAGCCCGAAACGGCCCAGGTAGTCATTAAAGGTTTTCAGACCTTTTTGGGGGTTGTAGAAGCCCTCCTGATCGACAATTTTCCGGAATACGCTAACGAAATAGGCGTTGCAGGAGTGCTGAATGGCGCTGGTGATGTTGCGGCAGGTAGGGTGACCGTGGCATCCGGTGAGAATGCGCCCATTGAGCGCATATCCGCCCGGGCAGGAAACGGTGCGGTGGAGGGGCCATACGTCTTCCTGTAAGGCGATAAGCGCGACCAGGGGTTTGAAGAGGGAGCCCGGCGGGTATTGCGCCATTACTGCCCGGTTCAAAAAAGGCTTGAGGGTGTCGCTGACCAGTTGATCGTAGGCATTGCCGCGTTCGTTATTGCTAATGGTAAGTTCCTGAGGATCGTAGGCGGGGCTACTCACCATAGTGAGGATTTCGCCGGTCCCGGGGTCGAGGGCGACGATACTTCCCTTCTTGTTTTGCATCAGTTGCTCTCCGTACTTTTGGAGCTCCAGGTCGAGGGTTGTAGTGATATCTTTTCCCCTGACCGCGGAATGGTTGAGATCTTCGCGTTCGTAGTTCTGGACGATGCGCCCCAGGTTGTCTTTGAGCACGTACTGGGTCCCTTTCTGCCCGCGGAGTTTTGACTCGTAGGCCGCCTCCAGCCCGCTGGCGCCGATATAATCACCGGGGGCGTAGGCATCTTTCATGCCTTTCACTTCGGAGCGGTTAACCTCGCGAATATACCCCAGCACCTGAGCGGCATTATTGTGGGGATACCCTCTGGCATTACGCAGTTGCACGAAAAACCCCGGAAATTTATATAAGCTTTCCTGAAAAGTGGCGTAGGTCTTCGCCGATATCTTGCTGAGAAAAACGAAGGGCACCGACTTAGAAAAGCGGCTGCTGCTCCAATCCGGATTGAGGGCTTGCTCAAAGTATTCGCGATCGATACGGAGTAATCGACAGAATTCGGCCGTATCCATTTGCGGATCCACCTGATTATAAGTGACCAACAGATCGTACATCGGATCGTTGTACACTAACAGGCGGCCGGCGCGGTCGTAAATCAGGCCACGGGAAGGGTACACCACCAACTTGTCAATGGTGGAAGCATCGGCCTTGCTGCGGAAGGAGCTATCCAGCACTTGTAAATCCAACGCTTTGTAGCCTAACAGTAAGGCGCCGAAAATGAAAACTAACCGTATGTACAATGGACGATTACTCAAATCAGTCTGTCGGGTTAAAAATGGCTACTAAAATAAGCATAAAAATAAAAGACAACGGAAAACTGGCCACCGTCTTTAATAAAATCTGACCCAAATAGGCAAAGGTAAAGGCTTCCACCGAGAAGTAAAACAGCAGGTGAAACCCCAGCATGATGCTCAAATACCGCAAAAACCAATTGTACCCCATCCGCTTGGGGGTCGGGCTGTGGTTGGTGTTGTAGCGCGCAGCAGGCTGTATCCAGCGTAAGACTCGTGGCCGCATAAAGGCCAGAAACACGCAAGCGCTGGCGTGAATGCCCAGGGAGTTGTAAAAAGCGTCGAGCGTAAGCCCCAACACGAAACCCAGCAATAATTGCAGCGTGGGAGGCGTACGCAGAGGCAACAGGATGAGAAAGAGGGGGTAGATGAAAATATTGAGATAGGAGAGCCAGCGCCAGTCAAACTTAATACTCTGCAGGACCAGTACTTGCAGCAGCACTAGACCGATAAAGCGGAGGGCGTTATTGAGTATCAAATTGCTCATTGGCCGGTGGCTTCTTCCAGTTCTTCGATTTCGGCTTTCATCCGGTTCTGAATGACGTAGACGTATTCCAGGTTATAGAAGTCGTTGATCAACCGCACCTGGATATTGTAAAAGCTTTCCCCTGACTTGAGGTTGGAAGCCTCCACGGTGCCGATGGGCAGACCCGGAGGAAACAATTCGGAATACCCGCTGGTGACAATAGTATCGCCCAGCTCAAATTCAGCGTGTTTGGGGATGGCTTGCAGCGTCATCCGGTCCGGGTGGTTTCCCTGCCATACCAGGGAGCCGAAATAGTTAGTTCCCTGTACCGAGGCCGGAATTTTGATTTCTCGGTGCAGCAGGGACATAACGACCGCATAATGCTCCGAAGTATTGCGCACGATGCCGATAATCCCCCGGTCGTCAATGACTCCCTGGTGGGGGCTTAGGCCGTGCTTACTCCCACGATTAACGGTCAGGGTATTATTATTCAGGGAAATGGAATTCTGGATGACGCGGGCAGTCAAATACACGTACTTCTGAATCTCATCGGGGCCAAGCATGGTGTCCCGTTCGGCGACATCGAGGTACCGACTTTGGCGTAAGGCGCGGCGCAGCCGGGCGTTTTCCGACTGTAGCTGCCGGTTCTGGCGGCGCAGATCGAAATAGTTGAGGGCGCCGGCGTACCTCTCGTAGACATTGCCGAAAAAGGCGTTGGCCGAACTAAAAAAAATGCGGTTGTGCCCTTCATTATAACGAACGATCAAAAAGAAAGAGATCCCCTCCAGAAGCAGGAACAGCAGGATGCCACCGTACCGGATAAATGGTTGTAGGAGACCTCGCATGACGATTATCTGATTGAGCACCCTCGTTCGGACAGGCGCGGTATAAATTAGTCAATTTGGGGCGAAGATAAAACCGGCGCTCCGGGTTACACACTTTTTCGATTGATGAGGAAGGAGAAGCGGTCGGTATTGGCCAGGGCTATGCCGGTGCCCCGCACGACAGCCCGCAGCGGATCGTCGGCAATGTGAATGGGCAGTTTGGTGCGCTGGGAAATGCGCTTATCCAGCCCCCGGAGCAAAGCGCCGCCACCGGTCAGGTAAAGACCGGTTTTGTAGATGTCGGAAGCCAATTCCGGCGGGGTCGCTTCCAAGGCGCGCAGAATGGCGTCTTCTATTTTGTTGATGGACTTGTCCAGCGCGTGAGCTACTTCCGTATAGGAAATTTCAATCTGCTTGGGGATGCCCGTCATCAGGTCGCGGCCGTTAACGGCAGTATCTTCCGGTGGATCTTCGAGATGGTCCAGCGCCGAGCCGACGTTGATTTTGATTTGTTCCGCCGTGCGTTCCCCAATGAGGATGTTGTGCTGGCGCTTCATGTAGCTCATGATGTCATTGGTGAACTCGTCGCCGGCGTTGCGGATCGACTCATCGCATACAATGCCCGACAGCGCGATCACGGCAATTTCGGTCGTACCCCCGCCAATATCGATGATCATATTGCCAACGGGTTCCTCCACATCGAGGCCAATGCCCAAGGCCGCCGCCATGGGCTCGTGGATGAGGTAGGTCTCTTTGGAATCGACATGGTCGGCGGAGTCAAAAACGGCGCGCTTTTCCACTTCGGTGATGCCGGAAGGAATGCAAATGACCATCTTGAGGTGGGAGAAAATGCGTCGCCGGCCACCGATCATGCTGATCAGGCCTTCAATCATGCTCTCGGCCGCCTTGAAATCGGCAATGACGCCATCTTTTAACGGCCGGACCGTTTTGATGCTTTCGTGGGTCTTCTCATGCATTTGCATGGCCTTTTTACCCACGGCTATCGTCTCGTTCGTCTTACGGTCGATCGCCACAATCGACGGTTCGTCCACCACTACTTCTCCATCTTGTATAATTAAGGTGTTAGCCGTTCCCAAGTCAATGGCCAACTCCTGTCTGAAAAAACTGAATAGTTTCATTAAAGCGCTTTAACAAGTTTAAACTAAACCACTGGGGGTAGTTCACTTCTGTCATAACTCCGTATCGCCGCAAAAGTCACAACTTTTAACGCCCATTAGCCAAAATACCACCTCAAAAAGCTGAAAAATAAAACTTTTTAGAGAATTGTCGAACTCACTTGACAACGGGCAAGTCTATCCGGAGGCTCCCTCAAACCGGACGACGGCCCGAATTTCAACCGCTTTTTTAAGTCCGGAAGCTATGCTGCAAAACAACGCAAATTTTATGATAAATGGAAGGGCGCAGCATCGTTACTTTACAATGCTAGTGCTTCGGGCACTAGTTATACGAAAATTTTCGGCCTAAGGCGAAACATCCGCCCCGGAAATTCTAGAATTTCCGAATAAACCATTCTTGGAAAACGACCCCCTCTTCAATAACGGAAAAAACAATCCAAAAACACATCCATTCATCCCTCCCCTTCCAACCCTTCCCTCATCTCCCGCCGAAACCGAACAATCCGCAACATTTGCTCCACATCCGCTTCCCAGCGCATCCAGATGCGGGAATGGAAATTCCAACCCTTGCCGAGGCGGTTCAGCACGCGGGGATCGCAGCGAAAGCCCGCCACCCGCAGCAATTTTTTGTAGTGGTAGGTGTTCCAGAAATAATCGCTCACGCGGGTCATCCAGTGTTGGAAGCCGTTGACGAAGGCCAGGGTCAGCTCGTCGGACCACCAGTGTTGGCCGGGGCGCAAGAGGAAGTCCAGGATGCCGCCATCCTCCACCAGGCCGCCGCGGCGCTCCAGCTCCTCGGCAGCGAGTTGGTTGAAGAGGTCGTTGGGCAGGGAAGCCGCCAGTTGCCGGCCGGTGGCGTTATCCCAGAGCGGCTTATCGTCGGCCTCAAACCAATAGTTGACGATGGCCGCCATCCAGCGCTCGTCGGGCTGCCGGATAACCGCCTGGCTGAGGGCCTGCAACAATTCGGCTTTCCAGTGGGCGCCTCCTATGAGCTTCAGGATCGCTTCGGGCGAACGGTCAAATTGTTCCGTCCAGAAATTCGGCGAGACGCAGGCGACCATCTCGCACAGCCAGCCCACGCGCTTGCGCAATGCCCCCACATTTTTTTGCTGCCGCCCGATGCCGTAGTGGCGGAGGGTATCGTCTAGTTTTTCGGGTGGATCAATTTGTAGTTGGCCTTGTGCATCCAGGATCAGGCCCTTGCCGGCTCGCCGGCTCAGGGTCTGCACCATCTCCGATTCCGGAAGCCTACCCAGGAGATCCGCCGCGGCCAGTCGGACTTCCTTGCGGGAATCTTCCAGCGCCCGTTCCAGCAAAGGCCCATCGATAGCGTAATCGAGCCCGGAATCCATGCGCTCCAGCAGGGCGACTTTATCGGTATAGGACTCTGCTTCCCAGGTTTCGGTAAGCCATGCTATGGCCCGGGCCGGATCTTGCTCCCGCATCCTGCTAAATAAGCCCAGCCTTTCTGCGCGTTTGCCCGTGCGCCACAATGCCGGGTCTTCCGGCGGCAGCAGAACCGCCCATTCGGGATTTTGCCGGATCAACCACCAGCCGCGATTGCCGATTCCCGCCCGAATACGCAACCAAAAAGAATGGTCGGCGGCGGCGCGCCTCAGCAATTCGGGCAGGTATTCGGGCGGCAGATGCTTGCCCGCCCGGTTCATCAGCGCGATAAATTCCTCTAGACTGTCCTCGAAGCAACCTTCTAAAATGAGCTGCAGGTGGTGGATCGACCGGGCGCTGCAGGCCGGTCCCGCTTCTTCTTCCGCAGGTGCGGGCAATACTCCAGCATAAGTTGACGGCTCAAAGGCGGCCTTCCGCAACTGGCGGTAATAGGTTGCGGCCTCCAGCAACAGCCGCCCGTCGACGACCTCAGTATCCAGCCCGTCGCGCTGAAGTTGCGCCTTAACCCATTGGGGTAACTCGCTGCGATCGGTACCCAGGATGGCGGTTTTGAGTAGTTCTTGCCACATAGTTTTTCTCGTAGAAGGATAATATAGGATGGTATGGCTATGAATGCAAATTGGTTTTGAAAGCGGTCCACAAATGAATCGGATGGAGGCAGATGAATTATGGGAAAAGATCTGCGTCCATCCCAATCATCCGCGGACCATAA
>CAYWHT010000064.1:0-11972 GCA_964458135.1 uncultured Saprospiraceae bacterium
GGTTTACCCGACCGAATGGGCGGGCGGAGTAAGCTAAATGAGGATTTTCGCAACGCCGTATAATCAAAAAAGTGCAATTTGTAGGCCAACTACTAAACCCGCAATGGGTTCAATACTCACCATTTCTCCAAAGGCGCCTCCAGTTCCTGCCCACTGTGGCTAAAATGGAATTTGACCTCTTCAAACTTCGGCAGCCGCCATTTACTTTTCGGTTTTCGGGAAAAAGCGTAAGGCTCGGAAGGGATGCCGAAAAAATTACGGTCCAATTCGCCATTATTATTGATATCGTGGAAGAGGGCTAGTGCGTAAGTGCCATAGGGTAAACCGGCGATATCCAACTCGATCTGTCCGGTGTCCCGCACCTTAAAACTCGCCAGGATGGCTTCCTCTTTGACCATAAAGCTGGATGCCGATTTGTAAATGCCCACCCAAATCGTGCCTTTCCTGGTCTTAACATTGCCCACCTCCAGGTTTAGGGTGCCCGCCGGAGGACGAAAACTCCCCAGCACCAATAACGCCATTATCAATGGGCCGCCAATACGGATACACTTAAGCATCGAAGAATTATTTTGTCTTTAATATAAAGAGGTGATGGGAGGAGCGTTGTCCGAATATTGACGTAGGGGGGATTTTAGCAAAGCTTTAACAGGGAGTTCTGATGGCGTATTTTCCATTTTTATCCTTGCCGGGGAGCGTTAAACTGCTGTTGAAATAGGATTTTTTTTTATACTTTTGTAGAGGATGTCAGGCAGCCTTTTCAACGGCGCCTGCACCGACACGCTTACACTACCATGCCAATTGCCTGAAGAATGCATCCCATGAAAGCGGGTATCCTGCCGGCTATAAGCTGCCCGGCTGTTCGGTGGGGATAATGTCGCTTAAGTGTTCGGGCATTCCCAAGTTTATGTTCTAACCAGAAAGGCGTCACGACATTTCTGAAGCATTACTGACGCCGAGCTTTGAGAGGCCTCAACCAAATTGGAATCCCGTGGGGGGTTCCAAAAATTGGGCACAAGACAAATCATAATTCATGAATCGGAGCAACCTGATCTTACCTACCGGGGTGGATTGGTCTGCCCCTTACCGAACCTCTCAGCACTTGTCGGTATGGTTAGCAGTTTTAATAATACTGGTCTGGCTCTTTGTTCCTCCCCGCTCCCAAAACCCGCATGCCGGCGACGCGCATCAACAAACGCCGGCGGGTTTGAGCTGTAACGACACCATTATCGTTAGCCTGAACGCCGATTGCCGCAAGGTGATCACCCCCGATATGGTGTTGGATGGCAATCTGGACTGTTTTTCCGAAGAAGACTTTACTTTGCAAATCAATGACCCAGCCCCTTCCAATGGGGCCGTCCTGGACGGCAAGGGCACTTTTATCTACCAAATTGATTACACCGGCGACGGCGCCTGCCCGGAAGCCGCCACCTTTGAATCGTGCTGGGGCTACATCCGCGCCGAAGATAAGACGCCACCCCGCCTGGAATGCCCGCCTGACACCGACCTGGCCGTAATCCGGGATTCGGTGCAATTTATTTCCGATACGCTTCCGGAGTCCGATCCTTCCCTAATTCCCGAAGCCCTCTCCTGCCTGGAGGCTACAATCAGCCAGCCCGAACTTGCGCGCCCCTACGGAACGATCACCTTCCGGGTTACCCGTGCCGGTATTTATCATTTAGAACTCGAGGCCGACTGGCAGGGAGGCGCCGCCGCCGGTTTATACCGGGCTGCTTTCAATCCCCTTCAGCCTTGCCGTAACTTTTTGCACTCCGCCCGCCCCGTAGAACCGGGCACGGGCGTATTTCCGCAAGCAGAAGGGGTGATCCGGATCGATGCTCACCTACGCCCCGGGCAGTCCTACACCCTCCTCACACTGGCGGCCCCAACCGAAGCGGCCGGCCCCTATCAGTGGGCGGCCCGTTCCAATGGGCGTGGCCGGCTGCAAGCCATTCATGCAGAGCAGGTCAACATTCGGCTGCCGTTATTCTGTTCGGACGTGGATACGATTTTTGGCAATCCCGCTTCCCTCCAATATTTGGGCGATGTTACGCTGTCGGACAATTGCGGACAGGCGGAACGATCCTTCAGCGACCGCATTCTGCCCACCGACGCCTGCGAAGCCGCCATGATCGAACGCACCTTTCGCGCTGCCGATAGCGAAGGCAACGAAGACACCTGCATCCAAAAAATCACGATTCGTCCGGCCGGTTTGGAAGACGTGATCCTGCCCGCCCGCAAAGCCTTCGTGAGCTGCTCCGAAACCGTCGCCCTCGACGAAAAGGGCCACCCCGCGCCTGCCGTCACCGGCCGCCCCTATATCCACGGCGCCTTCGGGCCCCAATTTCTCGACGCGGCGCCCTGTGATCTGCGGGCTTCCTACCAGGATATCGCCATAGACACCCTCTGTGAAAATACCTACCGCATCTTCCGCGAATGGACGATTGCCGATTGGTGCGCCTCCGGAGAAGAAACCGTCTTTACCCAACACATCACCGTGGGGGATGTCACCGGCCCCGAATTTGAATGCCCCAATACCGAAGCCTTACTGTTTTCCAACAGCCCCTTTGGCTGCGAAGGCTCCTTTGCTCTGCCGGCGCCGGTCAACGTGAGGGATGGTTGTTCCGGTAGCTGGGATACCGAGGTCCGGGTACTCACCCCCGAGGGAGAACTCGTGACCAGCGCGGAGGAAGACGCCGGTGAACTATTGGTTACCGGCCTGCCGGTAGGCGAATACCTTTTCCGGTACATCCTGCGCGATCCTTGCGGTAACGAGACGCTCAGGGATTGCCCGGGGGCCGTCCTCGACCGGGTTGCGCCGGTGGCCGTATGCACCGACCAACTGAACATCTCCATCGGTGAGGGAGGTGTCGGTTCGATTGGAGTAGCAAAAATCGACGGTGGCAGCACGGATAATTGCGATGCCGACGTCCGCCTGGCTACTCGACGAATCGTTCCCGAATCCTGCCTCGACGCCTACCGCGCTCAGGTCGATAGCCATCTAGTTTATGAAGATAGTACCGGACGATATTATACGCCCTGGTCGGACCAGTTCAAAATCACTTGTTGTGATTTGGGCCAGCGCGTACGGATAGAACTACGCGCTGCCGACGCCGCGGGCAATTCCAGCATTTGTTGGCTGGAAGCCACCGTAGAAGACAAACTGGCGCCCCGCTGTCTGCCGCCGGCGGATACGGTTGTGCCCTGCACCGATATATTTGGCTTTCCAACGCAGGACACCCTGGCCTTACAGGAGCGCTACGGGGAAGCCCGGGCCCGGGACAACTGCCAGGTCGGCATCCAAGAGCTGCCTCCCCTCACCAAGCTGGACAACTGCGGCGCCGGTACGCTGGAGCGCCGCTTCGTCGCCGCAGACGCGGCGGGCAACCTTTCCGACACCTGTCGTCAGATCATCACCCTGACTACCGTGAACGAGTACGAAATCAAATTTCCCAAAGACGTCGATAATTTTGAATGCAGCGATCCGCCGATCGACACCCTGCAATCCAGCACCACTGCTTGTGATTTATTGGCGGTAAGTCGCGACACTACCCGCTTCGCCGCCGCCGAGCGGGGATGCTACAAGTGGGTTATTCGCCACCGCCTTATCAACTGGTGCGAGTACGAAGAAGGAGGCGCTCCCTTAATGATCCGGCGCGACTTTGATGAAGATGAAGATTTCGCCGAATGCACCTGGGTAGAGGCCGGCGAGGATGAAGCCGTCTATGCGTGCAACCTGCTGCCCGCGGGAATCCCTTCGCGCTACGCCGTTCAGGTTTTTGGCCAGGATAACGATACGGAGCAACAAGAAGCCACTCCCCGCGAGATCTATTTGCTCGATGCCGCCGGTCAGCCCAGTTTAAAATTGCTGCGCATCAGCGAAGACCACCCCGCCTACAATACCGACGAAGATTGCAAACTGTTTCCCGGGGAAGGATACGCCCATTACGTGCTCCGCCCCTTTTCCTGGACCCGTGGGTTTTACGAATACAGCCAGGTCATCTGGGTGCAAGACCGGACGCCGCCCACCATCTTTACCCCGAGCACGGAACCCAATTTTTGCCTTTTCCAGGAAGATCCTTGCAAGCGCAATATCGATTTGCCCATTTCCGCGGTAGATGACTGCAACGAATCGGATTTACAATTTGAGGTGCTTTACGACGAGCATGCCGATGGGGAGGATATCATTCCCCTCGACTCGGTGGAGGGAGCGATCATCGGCAAGTTTCCCAAGTTATTCGCCAGCGGTCGCTTTCCGGTAGGCCGGCACGTCTTCATCGTGCAGGTTACGGATGCTTGTGGCAACATGGCTGCGGAAAGAGCTTTTTTCCGGATTAGCGATTGCAAAGCGCCCGCCCCTGTGTGCATTGAAGAAGTGAGTGCGGAGCTTCAACCCCTCAACGAACCTGAGGACGTGGACGGCGATGGCAGCCCGGATGTGGCCGCCAACACCATCTGGGCGCAAGACTTAATTGCCAGCCCAATTGATGATTGCACCGGTATCGTCTATTCCATCAACCGGGAAGGCGAATTGCCCGACATCAAACGGAAATCCCTGACCGTAACCTGTAGCGACCCCCAAACTTTAAATGTAGAAGTATACGCCTGGGACGGTGCGATGAATCCCGAAGCCCTTCAACCGGACGGCGCCCTGGGCGGGCCCAATTACGATTTCTGCCGGGTAAGAATTAAGGTGCAAGACAATCGATTCAACCTTTGCGGCCGGCCCGACACCAGCTTATCGCTCACCGGCGAAATCGCCACCGAGGAAGGGGTGGCCGTACAGGAGGTGCAAATGGCGCTCAGCGGCCCCGCTCCCCGGAAAATGACGACGGGCCCCGACGGTAATTACCGGTTTGGCGGCCTCACCCACGGCTGGGATTACAGCCTGCGGCCCCGTAAGGAAGGTGATCCCTACAATGGCATATCGACCTACGATATCGTCTTGATCAGCCAACACATTTTAGGGATCGCCGCTCTGAATTCCCCTTACAAGCGCATGGCGGCCGATATCAATCAATCCGGCGCGATTACTACCATCGACCTCATTCAGCTGCGTCGCGTTATCCTCAATATTGACAATCGCTTCCCCGACAATAAAAACTGGCGCTTCTTACCCGCCGCCTACCGCTTTGAAGACGCCGCCAACCCCTGGACGTCGCCCCTGCCCGAATTCATTAACGTCAATGACTTGCGGGAAAGCCGGTCGTTCGATTTCATAGCGATCAAAACCGGGGATGTCAACGCCAGCGTACGCGCCAACGAGCTCCAGGCCGCAGCGCGCTCTGCGGGCGCCGCCCTAAAGCGCCTGGCAATAAAAGATCAAAGGCTGACGACCGGTCAAAGGATTGCGGTTCCGGTAAGCGCCAGCGACCTTTCCCGGCTGGCGGGATTGCAATTCACCCTGGCCTGGGATTCCCAATTCCTGGCCTGCGAAGGGTTGGAACCCGGCATCGCCCGTCGTGCGCATATCGGTCATTTTCCCGAATCCTCTCGGCTGACCTTCAGTTACAACCAACAGCTTCCACACCCAAAACCGGTCGACACTGTACTGTTCACCCTTTACTTCCGGTCTTTATCGGCGGGGCCGCTCAGCCGGGGCCTCTATCTCAAACAGCGCCCCACGCCCGGCGAAGCTTACGGCAGCAGGGGGCAGGTCTTTGATCTGCAGCTCGATTTTACCGCACCCGCTTCCCTACCCCCAACCTTCCGGCTGCTCAGCCAATACCCCAACCCTTTCCGGGACCAAACGCGGGTGGAATTCTATTTACCCCGGCCGGAAGAGGTCACCCTCCGCGTTCACGATCCTGCGGGGAAACTCCTGCTGCAGCGACGACAACATTTTAGCGCCGGCGCGCAACATTTCAACATCGATCAGTTGCAAAACACCGGCTTGCTCTTCTTTTCCCTGCAAACAGCAGGGGAAATGCTCACGGGCCGAATGATTCGGATTGGACGGTCGGGGGGTAGCTAGTACACCGTGTAATAAGTAACTTTGCGCTTTGGCAGTGTCTTTTGGCGAAAGGCCGCGTTGCTTATCAGTCTCGTAGCTACGGACTTCGGCGTGAGCTCAGTCGAACGCTATGCTCCTTCTTCGCGCCTTGCCTTTCGCCAAAATACCCATCCCAAAACATCAAAGAACTTATTACACAGTGTACTAGTGCCTCGGGAACTAAGCAATTCGATTGGAAGGATGGGTTGTAGCTCCGTAGGAGCGTCAGGTCCCAATGTGTCGCTCCTAAGGAGCTCCGGTCTCCGATTGGGGGGCCTGTTGCTACCCATATAGTCGGCCCGCTGGGCCTTTCTAATTAACTTGCCACTCGCATTACCCAGTTGAGAAGAAGAGCGAGATTTTCCAGCCCCCACCAGACGGGCCCGCTTTGGAATTTGCCGATCCGTGGATCAACCGAAAACCTAACCCACTACCATCATACACTCCGCGTCCGC
Organism: uncultured Saprospiraceae bacterium; assembly: GCA_964458135.1. GTDB lineage: Bacteria > Bacteroidota > Bacteroidia > Chitinophagales > Saprospiraceae > CAYWHT01. The sequence goes on from CAYWHT010000064.1 coordinate 6,445, forward strand.
CCGCCATCCACGCGGATACTTTCGCCGGTGAGGTAAGAAGCGGCCGGCGAAGCCAAAAAGGCGATCACGTTGGCGATTTCTGCCGGACGGGCCAGCCGGCCCATCGGGATGCTCCGTTCCATTTTGGTTCGTTCTTCGGGCAGCGAGCTTTGGTTGCGATCGGCCATGGATTGCAGGAGTTCGCCCATACGGCCCGTATCGGTTGAGCCGGGCAGTACATTGTTTACGGTGATGCCGTGGGGCGCCGCTTCGTCGGCCAGGGTTCTGGCCCAGCTTGCTACGGCGCCGCGCGTGGTGTTGGACACTCCCAGGTTGGGGATGGGCTCTTTGACGGAGGTGGAGATGATATTGACGATTCGCCCGTAGCCGGCCTCAATCATGCCGGGAAGAAGCAATTGCGCCAGGCGATGGTTGGCGAGCAGGTGGCGGCGGTAGGCGGCGATAAAAGCATCGGGTTGAGCCTCCCGTATGGGACCGGCCGCCGGGCCGCCGCTATTATTGACAAGTATATGGATTGGAGCATCGGCCGACAGTTGCCGGATAGCACTTTCTACCTGGGAAAGGTCATCGTAATCGACCACGAGGTAGCGATGCTGTTGCCCCATGGAAGTATCGAGTTCTTCGGTGACTTCCCGCAGCAGGGATTCGGTGCGGGCAGTCAGACAAACACTGGCGCCGAGGGCGGCGATCTCGATGGCGGCCGCCCGGCCGATGCCCTTGCTGCCGCCGCCCACCAGCGCCCGTTTGCCTTTGAGCGTTAGATCCATAACTGAATGTTTTGATCGTTGATGTGCCTGGAAAGATAATATTATTCGGGCGGAGCCTTAAAACGAAAAGTGTAACTTTGCCCACCGGTTTTATAATTTTGAAGTATGGATAAGGTTTACTTCGCATCCGACTTCCATCTGGGCGGCGAGGCCACCGAGGCAGAGCGCCGGGAAAAGGAACGCCGCGTAGTACGCTGGCTGGATGTCGTTCGGGAAGATGCTGCCGAAATATACCTCGTCGGCGATGTTTTCGATTTCTGGTTTGAATACCGCACGGTTGTTCCCAAAGGATTTGTACGCTTATTGGGTAAGCTAGCCGAAATTCGGGATGCGGGCATTCCCATCTATTTTTTCACCGGTAATCACGACATGTGGGTCTTCCGCTATTTCGAAGACGAATTGGGCATTCCCACCTACCGGCAGCCCATCCGTCGGCAGATCAATGGCAAGCGGTTTGTCATCGGGCACGGCGACGGGCTGGGCCCGGGAGATTACGGTTATAAATTTATCAAACGCGTCTTTTCCAGCACGCTCTGCCAATGGCTATTTGCCCGGCTCCATCCCAACTTCGGTATTGGCATGGCCAATTACTGGTCGGGCAAAAGCCGCTCCACCAACCCGGCGGCCCCGCAATTTCTGGGCCAAGAACAAGAATGGCTCATCACCTACTGCAACGAACAAATCGAAAGGGAAGCCATCGATTATTTTGTCTTTGGCCACCGCCATCTGCCCATCGATTTTCTCCTGGAAAACGGCCGCAGCCGCTATATCAATTTGGGAGAATGGATCAACTACAATTCCTACGCGATATTCGACGGGCAGGATTTGGAAATCCGCTTTTTTGAGCGGCAGGCCGGTAAGGTGTTCGGCAACCGGCCCGGGTGCCGGAAGCTTTGAGGCCGGCTACCGGAAATCTGTTTTCAGGAAAAGCGGATGGCGGCCGGGGAAAGGGGGAGATACGAATTTTCCGGTCGCCGTCGTTAATGCCGTATGTTTCGAGTACTTTATTGGCTTTGCCCTTTTGTTTTGATGTTCGGTTTCGGTCAGCTTTTCGCCCAGCCTGCTTTTGAGTTGCTCCGAAGTGTTCCGGCGCCGGAAGCGACCCGCATCGCAACGGATTTGCTCCAGCAGGTTTACACCCTCAACGAAGAAGAAGTGCTCCGCAAGTACGATAATTCCGGTCAGCTCACCTTTACCTACCGCAACCATACGTTGGGCCCCCTGGCCACCATTGACGCCACCAATCCCTTCAACCTGTTGTTGTATTATCCGGAATTCCAAACGGCCCGCATTCTGGACCGCACCCTGGCCATCAACAACGAGGTCAATCTCTGGGAATTTGGCTTTTCCGACGTTGCGGCCATCGGCAGCAGCAATGACAATAGTTTATGGCTTTATGACCGCGCCCGCTTTCGGCTGTTCAAGATCGACGCGCGCGGCAATACCCTGCAACGCAGCGATGACTTGAGCCTGCTGCTCGGCCTGGCGCCCCAGCCCACCCAAATCCTGGCCCGTGGAGAGCGGGTATGGCTCAACGATCCGGAACACGGGCTGTACCTCTTCGATCAGTTTGGTCAATTCATCAAAAGCCTGCCCATCCCGGGCATCACCTACTTTCAAGTCATTGATCAACGGTTGTATTACCGGAAAGCCGGCAAACTGATGGAGTATGATTTGCGCGCCTTTAGCGACAGGGAAGTGGAGCTTCCCGAAGGCGTGAAAGCGCAGCATGACATCCGGTTACAGAAAGGGCGGATGTTTGTGTTGCGGGATGGGCGGGTGGAGGTTTATGGTTGGTAGCGCCGGTTTTCAACTACTGGCGTCTCGGGAACTAATACGAATCGCGCGTTGATTCGAATTACTGGGTTTACCCGGCCGGCGCAGGAGCGTGGGCGCTAACTCCCCTCCTTCAATTGCGCCTGATAATCCCGCAGCAAATCCCAGTTCCGGTCCAGCGCCATGCGAGCCTGGGTCGGCCAGGTATGCGGGTCGATATCGGCGTAGGATTGGCCGGCGCCTTCCAGGACGGTGCGCAGAAAGTTGATATCGGCTTTAGCCAGCTCTTCCCAATTGTTGATGCCGGCGTATTTGAGCAGTTGTTCTTCCTGCGCGCCGACGCCTTCGATGACCTTGAGGTCTTCGGTATCGGGCGAATCAGTAGTTTCGGCGGGGGCGGAAACGGGTTGTTGTTCCTTATTTTCGAGCAGGCGCTGGGCTTGTCCGACCCAGTTGTCGCGTTCGATGCGGCCCTCGAAGAATTGGATGTCACGGGTCACCTGTTCGATCTTGGCTTGGTCAAAGCGGGCAATTTGTTGGTAGGTGTAGATGCCGATCCCATTGAGCTTCTTTTCGATAAAGGGGCCGATGCCTTCGATGCGGGTGAGGTCGTCTTTTTCGTGGGGTTCGGCGCTGCTCAGGCGCTTGCCCATAACGTGTTGCGGCTGCTGATCATCCAGCCTTGGTGGTTTTTCTTCTGGGCTGCTTTCTAGGGTGTTTTCCCCTGGGGAGGGCGCTCCGGGCTGTGCGCCTTTTAAGTCTCCAACACCGCCGGCCTGGCTTTTGATGGCGTTCAGTTCAATTTTGAGGGATTGGTTTTCTCGCTCCAGGCGGTTGAGTTTGTTTTCGAACAGCTTGAAACGGTCTTCTCCCTCCGCCGGCGCATCCGCTCCCGTGGGTGATGCCCCACCGGCATCGGTGGCCAGTTTTTCGTTGCGGGCCTTTAAGCCCAGGATCTGGTTATTGAGGTCTTCGATGGTGTCCACGTAAGACTGGCTGGTGGCTTTTTCTTGTTTGAGGTCGGAGTTGAGGCGTTGCGCCTGTTCTTCGAGGCGGCGCTTTTCGGTTTCGAGGCGTTCGGCTTTGGAATCGGCTTCGTCTCGCTCAAATTTGATCTTTTTCAAGTCCGCTTCTTTGAGCGACAGTTCTTCGTTTTTGGCCGCCAGTTGTTTTTGGCTTTCATCCAATTCCTTTTCTTTTTCGGCGAGGGCCTTGCGCAGGCTGCGCACCCGGCGGGCGCGCAAAACAATGCCCAGCAGGATGCCCAGCAGGAACCACAGCACAGCCATGGCGAGGAAGAAGTAACTCTCCTGGGTGTCGAACTGCTGAAAGAACTGTTGGATATCAAAATTTTCCATTGGAAGACTTTTTAGATTTGGAAAGCAAAGAGCATCGATTATTCATTTATTCCAGGATAAATTTGACCCGCCGGTTTTTCTGACGGCCCTCGGGGGTGCGGTTGGAGGCTACGGGCGCCATTTCACCTTTTGAAAGGGTTTCAATTTCTGCCGTTAGGCCGAGTTCCCGGAAATACTCCTTGGCGTTTTCGGCCCGCCGCATACCCAGATCATAATTATAGGCCTCGGTATCGATACTATCGGTATGCCCAATAATGGTGAGTGATTTTTCCGGATGGCGTTCCAAGTAGGTTTTTACCGAATCGGCATAGTAGAGGAAAGGTTCGCCGGGCCGGAATTCATCCGATCCGAATTCGAAGTTCGCATCGGAGAAAGTCATATTGGTAAAGGTAAAGGCATTGCGCGCCAGGCGGTTGGTGTCGGATGGATAGTAGAGATCAAAGTCAAGCGGTTCGCGGAGTTGTTCATTGGGGCTTAATCCGTAGTCAAGGGTGATGCGATCCTGGTCGATTTCGCGTTGCATGAGCCGTTTGCGTACGGCGTTGGCGCGGGCCACCCCGATATTTTCAAAAAACCCGGACTTAATGGTTTTTTCGCTGCGGCGGTAACGGCCGGTAATCGTCAGGCCCTTGTCCGGATGGGTGCGCAGATGGGCCGCTACGGAGTCCAAAAAACGGCGGTTATTGGCGTTGAGCTCGGGAATGACTTGTGAGCCGCCAAAAAAGAACTGATCGTAATCACGCAGAAACACGGAGTCTCGGTGTTCGAGGGTGAGGGTCTTTAAGCGAGCTTCCCCAGACTTTTTCCCGCAAAGTTGCTTGATTTGGCACACGTAAAACCAACGACCGGCAAGAGTGAGGAGACAAAAAGTCAGAAACACCAGTAATGCTCGCATAGCCTCGATCTTAATAGATTTGCATTGGCTATAAATGTAACCCAAAAAGTTAAGATCGGCAAAATGTGAAACCTAAACCATAAACCTTATTACTTTTACACTTAAGTATTTAAAAAAATATTAGTTTTGTTCCTGAAAGTTACTGCCGCTACGAGCGCGTCAGCGGCGCCAAGTATTACGTATAAGTTGCCAGTGCCGGCTGATTCGAAAAGAAAAAACACACCATACTTTCATTTTGGATTGAGATTTCGCCAGGCACATTCCGTTCCCCATCCTTAACAGAGCTGTGGGCGTTCTGTACGCACGCGCCGTCGGCATTCCTCGCTCAAGCGGGGTCTTTGGTGTGAAAAAATCCGAGGAAAATCAGGAGAGAGAGGCCTCCGTACAGGCCGATCACATTATCGAGGATCGTTCGTTCTCCGTCCAGACCGACCATCCAGATTCTTACGATCAGGTAGATAATCGCCAGTACGACGGTTATCAGCCATATTTTTACCGGCCGCGGATATTCTGCAATCCATGGTTTTTTATTGTCACTCATAAACAGGTAGTAGGTTTTAGAGTTTGCTTTTGATGCTGAGAATGACCAGATTTGGGTGCTTGCGAAGCCATTTTTGAGCCTCATGCGCCTCGGGCACTAACCCGTATTATGCATGAATTCATCTACTGAGAAGCCAAACTGCCCACCCTGCGGAGCTGCCTGACCGACCCGCCGTCGTGCAAGCACTATGG
>CAYWHT010000065.1:0-11918 GCA_964458135.1 uncultured Saprospiraceae bacterium
TCGTAGGACTCCACGGCCACTTTCGCCCGTTCGCCGGGTATGCGAACGATGCGGCGGATGGTGATAAGACCGTCTTCGATTTCGGGGACTTCCTGTTCCAACAATTTTTCCAGAAACTTGCTATCGGTGCGCGAGACGATAATCACGGGATTATTGTTTTTCATCTCTACGTCTTTGATGACGCCCCGCACCATATCGCCCTTGCGGAAGAAATCACCCCGGATCATTTCGTTACGGGGCAAGATGAGTTCGTTGCTGGTGGCGTCGTCGAGGATGAGGATTTCCTTTTTAAGGATTTGGTGCACTTCACCCAGCACGATATCATCGACGCGCTCCTGATAGCGGCGGAAGATGTCGTCTTTTTCCAACTCCATAATCCGGGAAATCAGAGTTTGCCGCGCGGCCATGATGGCGCGCCGGCCGAAGTCTTCCAGGTGAAGTTGCTCGTAGCATTCCTCTCCGATTTCGTAGTCTTCATCAATAGATAGGGCTTCGGAAATGGATATCTGACTACGATCGTCGGTAACCTCGCCGTCGGGAACGATTTCGCGCACCCGCCACAGTTCCAGGTCACCTTTAGTTGTGTTTACGATAACGTCGAAATTTTCGTCCGATCCGAATTTTTTGCGGATCAAGGTACGGAAAACATCCTCCAGCACCCGCACCATGGTGGGGCGATCAATATTCTTCCCTGCTTTAAACTCGGCAAAGGTATCGACCAGGTTCATCATAATTTACACCTTCTTTAAAATGATACTTTAACGACCGTCTTCTTGATGGCCGTAAAGGGAATAATGCGCTCTACCGTTTCCGTCTTTTTTCGCTTGCCTTCTTTACGACGTACTTTTGCTTCCAGGGTGATTCCCGCTTCGTCCACTGCCGTCAGAACACCTTCCGTGCTTTCTCCTTCCCGGAGAAAAACTTCCACTTTGCGGCCAATGTTTTTGGGGTACTGACGCTTGAGCTTAAGGGGCCGGCCTACGCCCGGAGAGGATACCTCCAGCACGTACTCTTCGCCTAACCAGCCTTCTTCGTCGAGAAATTGCTCCAGGTAACGGCTAATCTTCTGACACTTTTCGAAGTTAATCCCTGAGTCGCTGTCGATGAAAACCTCGAGCTTTTTGTTGGAATGATTAATATCTACAAGAAAACAATCTGAAAAAGCTTCTTCGCTGAATTTTTCTTCCAGTAAATCCGTAATTTTTTCTACAACCACGTGTCAACTATGTATATATACGAAAAAGAGGGAACCGGGGTTCCCTCCTCATCATTTCAACGCAAAAATAATGAATTTCTGGGTTTTATGCTAGTCAATTGAAAAATAAGATTGGGAAGTCAACCCCGCTTTTTTAATTTTGTTGGCATTGCAATAGCTGTCAGCGCAAGCGGTCAATACAAAGGCCTGCTAAAATACAAATCAGGAATAATCCATATCAGGTATGCAAGTAGAGGATCTTTTACAACGAGCCCTTCAGCTCGAATCGCTCACCGCCGAGGAAGGTTTGTTTTTGTTCGAACAGGCCGACACCCCTTCATTAATGTACGTAGGCAACCGGCTGCGGCAGCATCACGTGCCCGGCAATAAGGTCACCTGGATCATCGATCGCAATTCCAACACCACGAACGTGTGCATCGCCAATTGCAAGTTTTGCAATTTTTACCGCCGCCCGGGGCACGAGGAATCCTACATCACGACCATCGAAGAATACAAGGAGAAAATAGAAGAAACTTTTCGCCTGGGGGGCGAGCAGTTGCTGTTGCAGGGCGGCCACCATCCCGATCTCGGGCTGAGTTTTTACGTCGACCTCTTCGGGCAGCTCAAATCCCTTTATCCGCAGCTCAAGCTGCACGCACTGGGCCCTCCGGAAATCGCCCACATCACCAAGCTGGAAAAGTCTACGCACCACGAAGTGCTGAAGGCTTTAAAAGCAGCCGGACTGGATAGCCTGCCGGGCGCCGGCGCCGAAATTTTGAGCGACCGGGTGCGTCGTTTGGTCTCCAAAGGTAAATGCGGCGGGCAGGAATGGCTCGATATCATGCGGGCGGCCCACCAACTCCATCTGACCACTTCCGCCACCATGATGTTCGGGCATGTCGAAACCAACCTGGAACGCATGCAGCACCTCGTCGACATCCGTCAGGTGCAGTCGGAAAAACCCGAATCCGCCAAAGGATTTATCGCCTTCATTCCCTGGCCTTTCCAGGACGAAGACACCATCCTGCGCCGCCTGAAACGCGCCCGCAACAACTGTACAAGTGATGAATACGTGCGCATGATCGCCATGAGCCGCATCATGTTGCCCAACGTGCAAAACATACAGGCTTCCTGGCTCACCGTGGGCAAACAAGTCGGTCAGCTCTGCCTGCACGCGGGCGCCAATGACTTCGGCAGCATCATGATCGAAGAAAACGTCGTTTCCGCCGCCGGCGCTAAATTCCGCTTTACCGCCGACGGCATGCAGGAAGCCATTCGCGAGGCGGGATTCACCCCACAATTGCGTAACCAACAATACGAGGCGCGCGAGCTGCCCGAAAATATAGCCCAGCAGGAGCTGGATCACTCCACTATGATCGTGGATTGAATCCTAAGTACTCGGCTTGGGAGCCGGATCTTTCGCGCTACTTATTCAAACCTTCTCATGACCTCAACCGTACCGATGAATCCACTCGGAAAAACCGGTTTGCAAGTTTCCCGCCTGGGCCTCGGCCTTGCCGCCCTGGGACGACCCGGCTACATCAATATCGGCCACGGCGAAGACCTCGCCTACGATTACGTGGTCGACGCCATGGAACGACGCACCCACCGGCTCCTCGATCTCGCCTACGAACGGGGAATCTGCTATTTCGATGCGGCCCGTTCCTACGGGCGCGCGGAGATATTCCTAAAATCCTGGCTCAACAAACGCCGGCCCGAACGGGTCATCGTAGGCTCCAAATGGGGCTACACCTATACCGCCAACTGGCAGGTCGAAGCCAAACAACACGAGGTCAAAGAACACAGCCTGCAAGTCCTTAATCGGCAATGGGAAAAATCCAGCATATTACTTCCCCACCTTCAGCTCTACCAGATTCACTCCGCCACCTTTGATAGCGGCGTGCTCACCAACGAAGCCGTACTCGACTACCTGCAGGAGCTCAAAGACCAGTACGGCATTCGCATCGGGCTCACGCTCAGCGGTTCCCGCCAGAAAGAACTACTCCAATTTGCCCGGGAAACCGCTCCCAATGGCCACCCCCTGTTCGACACCGTACAAATCACCTACAACCTAATGGAACAGTCGGTGGAAGACGCCCTCAAAGAAGCCGCCGACCACGGCATGGGCATTATTATCAAAGAAGCCCTCGCCAATGGCCGCCTCACCGAGCGTAACGCCAATCCCGAATTCGCCCCCGCCAAAGAAATACTCCAAGCTATCGCCCACCGGCACGGCGTAGGGATCGACGCCATCGCCTTGGCCTTTGTATTGTCTCGCCCCTGGGCGCATATCGTGCTCAGCGGCGCCGCCGTAGCCAACCACCTCCAATCCAACCTGCAGGCGACCGGCGTCCAACTGTCCGGGGAAGAACGCTCCGAATTGGAAGGGCTGCGGGTGGCTCCGGAAAATTACTGGGAAGAACGGCAGGCTTTGAAATGGAATTAGATGGAAGGGGGTAGGGAATCAGCCTTCGTCAGCTTCTTTTCACCCCTTCATCAACCACCCCATCGCGCAAGGGGTCCAATCGCAATAAATCTCGCAAGGCCCGGTATAAGCCCGGAAGCGCCTTTTTCACGCCTTCGGGATAATGAAAAAAGTGGACGATGCAGACCGGCAGGGCGGCAATCGTCTCTTCCGGCAAATTTATCCACTGAGCCAGGGCCGAACGTGAAATATTGGAAATGCGATAGAGCGCTTCCCAGATCTCCGTACCGGGACGGGGCCAATCCCAATCATCGTGCTTATGGATAAAGGCCTTGGCGTATTCGTACAACCCGATATTGAAGTGGGCTTGCGGATGAATGAAACCCCGCATCAAATGCTCCACCGAAAACAGGAGCACGCCGTCTTCTTCGTAGATTTCGGAAGCGTGAAAATGTTGAGGGTACTGCGGAGAAGGGAAAGCCCCCGGATAATAAACAATCCGTTCGAAAGGCGTCATCAAGAATTCGGCTTGCCCGAAAGTGAGGGTCACGGCCTGAATAGCCGTCACGCCCTTAACGTCTTCCGGAACGGCATCCATTCCCCCCTGCGGCATAAACTCATTGGCCAGCATAAATAAAGCCGCCCGCTGGCGGAACCGCTTTTTCTCTTCCGTGGTTAAACGGGTGTAAAACGCATGGTGCTGACGCAGCAACTGCCTCACCGGAGGGCTCAACTGCGGCGGGCGCCGCCGGTACCACCACCAGTTAATCTGAGGGTTCAACACGTAGATAATCGCCAGGGCGAGTACGGGGGGAACTACGTAAACGGAATAAGCTCCATCCGTTTCCCAGGCGAGATACAAAAAAAACAGCGCCGCAACGACAAAAGGAGCGGCTAAAATACGTGCCGGCATAAAAGGTGGTAATTCGTGATGGTAACCCTGCAAAAATGGCAAAATATACCGACAGTTCAATTTTTCCAGGGGCTGCTTGTAGAAACAAAAAAAACCGTATATCTTTGTCGCGCCTTAAGTAAAGCGGTCGTGCGGGCATCCATTTTCGGGTTGGCGTCCCGCTCCCGTAAGCCCTGAGAAATCACCTGTAAAGCCGGTACGGTAGCTCAGTTGGTAGAGCACAGGACTGAAAATCCTGGTGTCGGCGGTTCGATTCCGCCCCGTACCACCAAAACAAAATCGCGTAGATGTTTACGTTTGGCCTTCACCCTCATCATTCCGACGCACGGCTTGTCAAGGCGAATGGTGAAACTTCTGCTTAACGTAATCCGCAGTTGAAAAGGAGTCAAAAAGAGGTTTACCATTTGCTGGTAAGCCTCTTTTTTTTTGCCTCCGGATAACACGAGCTTAACCCGGATTATGCATGGCTTCGCAGTAGATGAATTTATGCATAATCCGGGTTAACCACTTTCAACAAATTATTTTTTATGCAGCCATCACTGAGGATTGCCGTTCAGAAATCCGGCCGTTTGCTAGACGGCTCCATCCAATTGTTGCGGGAATGCGGAATCCGCATCGACAATCACCGCGACCAGCTCAAGGCGCCGGCGCGTAATTTTCCGGTCGAAATTTTTTACTTGCGCAACTCCGATATCCCCCAATATGTTTACGATGGCGTGGCCGATGTCGCCGTGGTCGGAGAAAATACCGTGGTTGAAAAGCAAAGAGCGATGGATTTGGTTCTTCCATTAGGATTTTCCAAATGCCGCTTATCCATTGCTTTACCCAAGGGAACCGATTATAAGGGGGTACAGGATCTGGAAGGGAAGCGGATTGCGACTTCGTACCCCAATTCCCTGAAGCAATTCCTGGAGAAACACCAAATCCATGCTGACATCCATGAGATCTCCGGCTCAGTGGAAATAGCCCCGAATATCGGTTTGGCGGACGCCATCTGCGATTTGGTCAGCTCGGGCAGCACCCTGTTCAAAAACGGCCTGGAAGAGCGGGAGGTCGTACTGAAGTCGGAAGCCTGGTTGGTGGCCAACAAACACCTGGACGAGAGGCGGCGTAAAACCCTCGACAAGCTGGTATTCCGGCTCAAATCCGTACTTGCCGCCAACAATAACAAGTACTTGCTGATGAATGCCCCCGACCACATGGTGGAACACATCATCAATTTGCTGCCGGGCATGAAAAGCCCGACGGTCATGCCGCTGGCCGAAAAAGGGTGGTCTTCCATCCACACGGTGATCTCGGAAGATCATTTTTGGGACATCATCGACGAGCTCAAGGAAAGCGGCGCCCAGGGCATTCTGGTCATTCCGATCGAGAAAATGATTATTTGAATGTTGAAAACCGTTGACATGCAAAGATACGTTCATCCCGAACCGCAGCGCTGGCCGGAAATTCTGCAACGGCCGGCATTGGACACCCGCCGGCTGGAAGCTTCGGTTAACGAAATCCTGGAAGCCGTCAAGCGGGAAGGCGAGGCCGCCGTTCTGCGGTATACCGAGAAATTTGACGGCGTTCGACTGCCCGGATTGCGAGTGGAAGCAGCCGAAGTAGAAGCTGCGGCTCAGGCCCTCACCCCCGAACTGCGGGGCGCCATCCGTACAGCCTATGCCAATATCGAGCGCTTTCACGCTCGTCAGCGCACCGATGAAACCGTCGTGGAAACCATGCCCGGCGTACACTGTTGGCGGCGCGATGTGGCCATCGAAAAGGTTGGCCTCTACGTGCCGGGCGGAACGGCGCCGCTATTTTCTACGGTGCTAATGCTCGGCCTGCCGGCCAAACTGGCGGGATGCCGGGAAATCGTTCTGAGTTCGCCTCCCCGCGAAGACGGCAGCCTGCACCCGGCCATCGTTTATACCGCCGGGCTCATCGGCATCACCCACCTGGTTAAAGCCGGCGGGGTGCAGGCCGTTGGGGCCATGGCCTACGGCACGGAATCCGTTCCCGCCGTATACAAAATATTTGGCCCCGGCAACCAGTACGTTACCGCCGCCAAGCAAATGGTCAGCCGCGAAGGTGTCGCCATCGACATGCCGGCCGGCCCCTCCGAAGTGCTGGTTTGCGCCGATCACACCGCCGACCCGGCCTTTGTGGCGGCTGATTTGCTTTCCCAGGCCGAACACGGCCCGGACAGCCAGGTGGTGCTCGTGGCTTTCTCCGAGGATTTGCTCGAGGCCGTGCAACGGGCCATCACCGAACAGCTCCGCCAACTGCCCCGTCGCGATATCGCCGCCAAAGCCCTGGAGCATAGCGCAGCCGTCGTCATGCCCAACCGCGCCGAAGCGCTGCGCTTGATCAACAGCTACGCCCCCGAACACCTCATCCTTTCCGTCGAGGCAGTCGATGATTTCGCCCGGGGCATCCTCAATGCCGGCTCCGTATTTATGGGCAACTATACCCCGGAATCGGTGGGCGATTATGCTTCGGGCACCAACCACACCCTGCCCACCAATGGTTTCGCCAGGGTGTATAGCGGCGTATCGCTGGATTCTTTCGTTAAAAAAATCACCTTCCAGCAGCTGAGCCCGGAAGGGCTGCGGCAAATCGGACCCGCCGTGGAACACATGGCCGATGCCGAAGCGCTCACCGCTCACCAGCGGGCGGTGCGCATCCGGCTGGACCGGCTCTCTAGTAGTGGGTAGTTGGTATGGACTGCGTAACGATAGATGCGGCCGAACGGCGCCTTGCCGCTTTGGTGCGCCGAGAACCGATGGGCTGAAATCGTCAACCTTAGCGGCCCGACTAAAAAACAAGAATTTCCATTCCCTCCTCCGGGGATAAAGCACGCAAAAGTACATTAAACATCATGATAACCCTGGATAAGCTCGTACGCAATAACATCCGGCAACTGACGCCCTACGCTTCGGCGCGTTCCGAATTCAAGGGGCAGGCCGACATTTTCCTGGACGCCAACGAAAACCCCTTTGACACTGGGCTCAACCGGTACCCAGACCCCCTGCAATCCGAGCTCAAGGAGATGATCGGCGAAGTCAGGGGGGTGGATGCCGGGCGCATTTTTCTCGGCAATGGCAGCGACGAAGTAATCGATCTGCTGATCCGCATCTTCTGCGAGCCGCGCCTGGACCACATCATTACCTTGCCCCCTACTTACGGCATGTACAAGGTATCGGCGGGCATTGCGGATGTGGCGGTCCGGGAGATTTCCCTGACGCCGGCATTTCAGCCCGATGTCGAGCGCATCCTGGATGCCGCCGACGAGCACTCCAAACTCCTTTTTATTTGCAGCCCCAACAACCCCACCGGCAATAGTATGGAGCCGGAGCGCATCCGGCAGTTGGCGGATCGCTTCCCCGGAATTACGGTAGTAGATGAAGCCTACATCGATTTCGCGGATCAACCCAGCCTAATACCGTGGTTGGCTTCGCACCGCCGCCTCGTCCTTATGCAAACCTTTTCGAAGGCCTGGGGCATGGCCGGCATCCGGCTGGGCATGGCGTTCGCCGATCGGGCGATCATTGAACTATTTAATAAAGTCAAGCCGCCCTACAACGTCAATAGCCTTAGCCAGCGGGCCGCCATGGAAGCCGTCCGGCAACGCGATGAGCGCCGCGCCTGGGTTGATCAACTGTTGGCGCAACGCAGCGTCGTGGAGCAATTCCTGGCCGACCTGCCGTTTGTAGAACGGGTTTATCCTTCCGACGCCAATTTCCTACTGGTCAAGGTAAGCGATCCGGCCGGTCTTTATCGCTTCCTGGTCGAACGGGCTATTATCGTGCGAGACCGCTCCAGGGTGCACCTTTGTGACGGCGCCTTGCGCATCACGATCGGCGCCCAGGCGGAAAACGAACAATTATTCCGGGCTTTACTGGCTTACGCCGAACAGCCGGTTTCCGCCACTCAAAATCAAAACGGATGAAACGCGTATTATTTCTCGACCGCGACGGCACCCTGGTCCGGGAACCGGAAGATTATCAGGTGGACCGCCTGGATAAGGTAGAGTTTTATCCGGAGGTGTTTCGTTACCTTTCCCGTATTGCTCGAGAATTGGACTACACCCTGGTCATGGTCACCAATCAGGATGGACTTGGGACCGAGAGCTTCCCGGAGCAGGACTTCCGAACCGTACAGGCGTTTATTCTCAAAGCTTTCGCCAACGAGGGCGTTCATTTCGACGAAATTCTCATCGACCGCAGCTTTCCCCACGACAATGCGCCTACCCGCAAGCCCCGCACCGGCATGCTGACCCACTATCTCAACGGGGAGTACGATCTCGCCGGTTCTTACGTCATTGGCGACCGGCTTACCGATATGGAGCTGGCCCGTAATTTAGGCAGCCGGGGCATTTGGCTTAACGCCGATCCTCAATTGGGCGCCGAGGAAAGTAGCGACCATTCCGGGTGGGTAGATAATACCGTGGCCCTGGCCACCCAGCGGTGGGCCGACATCTACCAATTCCTGCGCCAGCCGGCCAACCGCTCCACCCAGCTCCACCGAAGGACTAAGGAGACGGATATCCGGGTGGAGTTGGAGCTGGACGGCCGGGGCCGGAGCAACCACCAAACCGGAATTGGTTTTTTCGATCACATGCTCGACCAACTGGCGAAGCATTCGGGCTGCAATCTCCAGGTTCGGGTGACGGGCGACCTGCAGATCGACGAGCACCACACCATAGAAGATGCCGCCATCGTGCTCGGCGAAGCTTTCCGACAGGCGTTGGGCGATAAGCGGGGCATCGAACGTTACGGATTTTACCTGCTGCCCATGGATGAAAGCCTGGCGAGCGTAGCGATAGATTTTGGCGGCCGCCCCTGGCTGGTATGGCGAGCCGACTTTCGCCGCGAAAAAGTAGGCGGCATGCCCACGGAAATGTTTCACCATTTTTTCAAATCCTTTTCCGATCACGCAGGCTGCAACCTGAATATCGAAGTCTCCGGCCAAAACGAACACCATATGATCGAGGCGATCTTTAAAGCTTTCGCCCGCGCCCTTAAAATGGCAGTGCGCCGGGAAGCGGGAAACCGGGAGTTGCCCTCCACAAAAGGCAGCCTGTAGTCATTACAAATCCTTAGAGTTTGCGCCATGAAAGTAGCCATCATCAATTATAATGCCGGTAACGTGCGTTCGGTGCAATTTGCCATGGAGCGCCTCCGGGTGGACGCCTGCCTGACCAACGATCACGAACTAATCCGTTCGGCCGAAAAGGTCATCTTCCCCGGGGTGGGGGAAGCCAGCACCACCATGGCTTACCTGCGGGAACACGGTCTGGACGACCTCATCCGCAGGCTAACCCAACCCGTACTTGGAATATGTTTGGGCATGCAACTGCTGTGCGAACACTCGGACGAAAACGACACCCCCTGCCTCGGCGTCATTCCCCAGCGCGTACGCCGTTTTGAGCCGCAAAGCGGGGAAAAAGTACCTCACATGGGCTGGAACACCCTGCGCGATGTGGGCCCGGGCCCGGTACCCGGCCCCGACATGGAAGACGCCTACGTCTATTTTGTACACAGCTATTACGTAGAAGCGGGGCCCTACACCTCCGCCCTTACGAATTACGTATTGCCCTTTAGCGCCTGCTTGCAAAAGGATAATTTCTACGCCACCCAGTTTCACCCCGAGAAATCTGGAAAGGTGGGCGAAGCTATCCTTCAGCGTTTTGTGGAAATCTAATTGGCAGCAATCCCTTTACTCTAAATTTTTAAACCATATGCACCTCATCCCCGCCATTGACATCATTGAAGGCAAATGCGTCCGCCTAACCCAGGGGGATTACGATCAGCAGAAGATTTATAACGAAGACCCGCTGGAAGTAGCGCTTGCCTATCAGGACCACGGCATGACCCGCTTACATCTCGTCGACCTGGACGGCGCGCGATCCAAGCGCATCGTCAATTACCGGGTGCTGGAGCGCCTGGCCACCAAAACGGAATTGCTTATCGATTTCGGTGGGGGGCTCAAGTCGGAGGAGGATGTGCGAATTGCCTTCGAAAGCGGGGCCCGGCAAATCACGGGAGGCACCGTGGCGGTCAAAGAGCCCGGATTATTCCTCGCCTGGCTGGAGCAATATGGTGCGGAAAAAGTGATCCTCGGGGCTGATTTCCGGGAAGACCGCATTGCCGTCAGCGGCTGGCGGGAGCAGAGCGAACGCCGGCTTTTTGACTTCCTGCAGGATTACGTAGCGCGGGGCATACGGTACGCCATCAGCACCGACGTTTCCAAGGACGGCCTGCTCCAGGGCAGCGCCTTGGATACCTACCGGCGCATCCGGAAGGAACTGCCCGATTTGCAGCTCATCGCCAGTGGGGGCATTACCTCTACCGAAGAGCTGATCCAGCTCCGTTCTCTCGGTTGTTACGGCGCCATCATCGGTAAAGCATTATACGAAGGGCGCATCACCCTGGAAGATCTGAAAAACTTGGTAATCAATCAGGAATATTAAGCATGCTGGCAAAACGAATCATACCCTGCCTGGACATCAAAGACGGGCGCACCGTCAAGGGCGTCAACTTCGTCAACTTGCGCGATGCCGGCGATCCGGTAGAGCTGGGCGCCCTGTACAGCGAGAAGGGCGCCGATGAGTTGGTCTTTCTCGACATTACGGCCACCCACGAAAAGCGCAAAACGCTGGCCGAGTTGGCCTACCGCATTTCCCACCACTTGAGCATTCCCTTCACCATTGGAGGCGGAATTAGTTCGGTAAAAGACGTGGGGGTACTCCTGGAATCGGGGGCCGATAAGATTTCGGTCAATTCCGCCGCCCTGCGCAATCCGGAGCTCATTGGCGAGCTGGCCCGACACTTCGGTAGCCAGTTTGTCGTCCTGGCCGTTGACGCCAAACTGATCGACGGGGAATGGATCGTTCATCTCAGCGGGGGTCGAACGCCAACCGAAGTGCGACTACTCGAATGGGTCCGGGAAGCCGAAGACCGGGGCGCGGGAGAGATCCTCTTCACCTCCATGAATCACGATGGCACCAAGAATGGCTTCGCCAATGAAATTACGGCCCAGGTAGCCGATCTCGTAGGCATACCGGTGATCGCTTCGGGGGGCGCCGGCAAGATGGAACACTTTGAAGAAGTATTCACTCGGGGCAAGGCCGATGCCGGATTGGCCGCCAGTATTTTCCATTTTAGAGAAATCGGTATTGAACCCCTGAAAACGTACCTGCGGGACCGGGGCGTGCCGGTGCGGCTTTGATTAAGAGCTTGTTGGGCGTTTACCCTTTGGCCTATAAATAACCATCTGTGTGGAACCTCCCTTCACCATTTTTTTATTCAAGAGTAGGGCCCCTGCACCCCACTCTTGAATGTAGCGCTTCAAAAATGGCTTCGCAAGCCCCCAATCAGGTCATTTGCGGCATCAAAAGC
>CAYWHT010000066.1:0-5938 GCA_964458135.1 uncultured Saprospiraceae bacterium
CTAGCGGCATGAACACAAAAGGAACCACAATGCGGCTATGCGACCGAACGCGCCGTTAGAAACCAATCCAACCCAATCGCCCTACGGCAGCCAACAAATCAACAATTCAACCATTGCAAAATCCATTCCAATTATGACTTATCAAAATACCACTCAAGCCTCCGAATTTGAAATCGTTCCCGGCTTTTACGGCCGCGTCTTTCAGGGGGAAGATATGACCGTGGTGCACGTGCGTATCGAAAAGGGGAGCCAGTTGCCGGAGCACCGGCATCCGAACGAGCAGATCACCAGTGTGCTGAGCGGTGAATTGGAGATGGTGGTGGGTGGCGAGAAAAAGGTGTGCACGGCCGGTGACGTGGTCGTCATTCCGGGCAATGTGGCGCATTCGGGTTACGCGCATTCGGATTGCCGGGTGATCGATGTATTTCGGCCGAAACGCGAGTTTTGAGGGGGTGCTGGAGGTCGCGCCTGCGGCAGGCTAATCCTGGATGCCTGGTATTAAAGCCGCTTGCGGTTATTAATCAGAATGGTGGAAAACAGTAGCACAGAACATTAGTCATAGGTAAATTCCTAATGCTCAAGTAATCTTCCACCGGGATCTGTACGGCCAAAGGCCGGCAAGCATCGGGGCTGGCGGCAGGCGCAGCTCCCCAGCATCACTTCCCATCATCTTTCACCACCACAAAGCCCGATTCCAAAGGCTGGAGATTTTCCTTCAACACCTCAAAAAAAGTTTCACCGTACTTGAGATAGAAGGCCATAAAGTTATCGTGTCGTTCCTGCAGGCCGCGGCCGGGGAAGAGCCGGTCTTTGAGGGAACGCAGCTGATTGATTTCCGTATCGTGGCGTTGCTTTTCGGCTTTCATCAGGCGGCCTTCGAGTTGTTCCAGGCCTTTGAGTTGCTTGGCGTGTTCGGCTTCGGCCTTTTTGGCCAGGGAGGCGTCGATGTCCTGGGCTTTTTCCTTGATTTGTTCGAAGAGCTGTTCGAGTTGCTCTTTTTCGGGCTCGAGGCTGACTTCATTTTCGCTATGGGAGGCGACATAGCGTTTGACGAGGTCTTCTACGTCCTCGAACAAATCCCGGTAGGAGAGATCCAGTTTATTCATCTTCTTGGCCGATCCGGCATCGATCCATAGCACGGAATTTCTACGCACCAGCATCGGGAAATTGATGCCGAAGTGTTCGAATTGCCGCCGTCGCTCCAGCCAGTAGGCAATTTCTCCGCCCCCGCCAATGTAGGCCAGGTTGGGGAGGATGTATTCCTGGTATAGGGGACGCATGACGACGTTGGGGCTAAAGCGTTCGGGATGGGCTTCCAGCTCCCGGAGCAATTCGGCTTCGCTCCACTGCTCCTCGGTATTGAGTACCTGGTAGTGGCCATTTTCGTGGACGATGCGCTCGCGGAATTCATCGCCCAGGTAAAAGAGGTTGATCTCCCGGGCGTGGGCCTGCCCCGAGAAGCCGGCTTCCTCCAGCTGAGCGGTGGCAGTTTCCACCAATTCCTTGGACGGCTGCTCGATTAATTCTTGTTTCAGACAAGGGATAAACTTTTCCTTAAGGCGGGCATCATTCATATTCAGCACCACCAGGCCGTAGCCTTTAAAGAGGTCGTTGACGAAAGCGCCCGTGGCTTCCCCGTAGCGCTCGTATTGCGTGTAGGCTTTTTCAATTCGGGCGTACAACGATCGGGCGTGGTCGGAATCTCCAAGGATGTCACGGAGCTCCCGCAGTACCGGTTGCAGGGTGTCGGTCGTCATTTGCCCGACCGGTCCGCTCTGGTCGTTTTCCCAGGTTAGCGTTTTGTTGAAGAGGTGGAGGTGATTGACCTCTTCGAAATCGTGGTCCTCTCCACCGTTGATGAATACCGGAACGAAGTCAAAGTCGGGATAATGCTTCCGCAGATGCTCGCTCAGGTTGATGGTGGAGAAAATCTTGTAGAGGTAGTAGAGGGGGCCGGTAAAGAGCGCGGGTTGGTGGGCAGTGGCAACCGTGAAGGTAGTGTCCTGACGCAGACTTTCAATGTTGGCGTTGACCTGCTCGGAGCTTTCCATTTTTTCGTACTGCGCCTGCAGGGTCCGCACCAATAATTCCCGGTCGGTATTGCTTTGCCGCTTATCTTCGATGACCTGAGCGAAAGCTTCCGTGCTGGCGTCGTATTTAAAGAAGGGGCGAAGGGCTTCGTGGCCGGTGGCGTAGGCGATATCCTTGTCGGATAATTGAGGGACTTCGGTGAAAGGGATTTTTTGGATCTCCATTCGTTGGTTCCTTTCTGGTTTTGTTTTGGAAATATCTATATTGGTGGCTACCACTTTTGGTAGGCGGCTCGCGGCTTTTGGAGGCGATACCATTAGAAATGCATAGTGGGGTAGAATAGTTTAAACGTCCATGCGGGCCTTGACGGGTAGAATCACAAACCACCATAAGCACATGGCGACAACTTCTTACATTTTGGCGCTGGATCAGGGAACGACCAGTTCTCGAGCCATCCTCTTCGATAAAGATGGAAACATTAAGGCGGTAGAGCAAGAAGAATTCACGCAAATTTACCCGAAGCCCGGCTGGGTGGAGCACGATCCGGAGGAAATCTGGCAAACGCAGCTGCGGGTGGCCCGGGAGCTCTTGCGCCGCAACCGCATCGAGCCCGAGCACATAGCCGCCATCGGCATCACGAACCAGCGAGAAACCGCCGTAGTCTGGGATCGCGAGACGGGCCGGCCGGTCTGCAACGCCATTGTCTGGCAGGACCGCCGCACGGCCGACATTTGCGACCGGCTGCGGAAGGCGGGCCACGAGCCCTCCATCCGCGAGCGCACCGGGCTGGTGGTGGATTCTTACTTTAGCGGCACCAAAGTCCAGTGGATACTCGATCAGGTAGAAGGTGCGCGAAAGCTGGCCGATGCCGGCCGGCTCGCCTTCGGCACCGTCGACTCTTGGCTGATCTGGAATCTCACCGGCGGGCGAACTCACATCACGGACTATACCAATGCTTCCCGAACGCTGTTGTACGATATCCAGAAGCTGGATTGGGACGATAAACTCCTCGAGCTGATGACCGTTCCCCGCAGCATGCTGCCGGAAGTGCATCCTTCCAGTGAACGCTACGGCGAGACGATCAGCAGCCTCTTCGGCAAACCCATTCCCATTGCCGGCATCGCCGGTGACCAGCAGGCGGCCCTCTTCGGGCAAGCGTGCCATCAGCCGGGCATGGCTAAAAATACCTACGGCACGGGCTGCTTCGTCCTAATGAATACGGGCAATCAGTTGATCCGCTCTACTTCGGGCCTGGTGACTACCATTGCCTGGGGCATCGGTGATCAGGCGGTAACCTACGCCCAAGAGGGCAGCATCTTTATCGCCGGCGCGGCCATACAGTGGTTGCGCGACGGATTGCGCCTCATCGATGAATCGCCCGACTCGGAATACTTCGCCATGAAGGTGCCCCATCCCGACGGGGTGTACGTGGTGCCCGCCTTCGCGGGATTAGGCGCGCCACACTGGGATATGTACGCCCGCGGCGCCATTCTGGGATTGACCCGCGGCACGACCAAAGCCCACCTGGTGCGGGCTACCCTGGAATCTTTGGCCTACCAAACCCGCGACGTGCTCGACGCCATGGAACAAGACGCCGGTAAAAAACTACAGCTGCTGCGCGTGGACGGCGGCGCCAGCGCCAACAACTTGCTGATGCAATTCCAATCCGATATCTTGGGCACAACCGTAGAACGCCCCCGCATTACCGAAACGACCGCCCTAGGGGCCGCCTACCTGGCGGGCATCGCCGTCGGTTTCTGGCACCAAAACGCCATCGCCGACAAATGGCATCTGGATACTTCTTTCCATCCGCAGATGGCGGAGGCCGAGCGCTCCCGCCTGTACCGGGGCTGGCAAAAGGCCGTCAAACGCAGCATGAGCTGGGAAAAGGAAGAATGAGTATTTTCTGATCCGGCGCGCTCAACAAAAAGACTTCTCCGGCATTTTAAGTATATTTATCATCGGATAACAAGTTGTTTTTGAGACTGAGCGCTATGGCCGAAGTACAGAGTATCGATGTAGAACAACTGTTCGCGGAATTTCCCGACCTCCCGCTCGTTGACGTACGCACTCCCGCGGAATACGAAAAAGGACATATCCCGCAGGCTTTTAATATGCCTTTGTTTACCAATGAAGAGCGGGTCATGGTGGGGACGCTCTACAAGCAGCAGAGTGCGCGCGAGGCTTTTTTGCGCGGCCTGGAATTTGTGGGGCCCAAGATGCGTTCTTTTGTGGAAGAAGCCGAACGCCTGGCGCCCCATCGCCAAATCGCCCTGCATTGTTGGCGGGGCGGTCAGCGCAGCAGCAGCGTAGGCTGGTTGCTCGAAAGGTCGGGCTTCAGCGTGAAAACGCTGCGTGGCGGCTACAAAGCTTTTCGGCATCTCGTGCTGGACTGGTTCGGGCAGCACCCTTACCCGATCATCATCCTTGGCGGGCCCACCGGTTCGGGGAAGACAGATATTCTTAAAGCACTGGCGGCACAGGGCGAGCAAGTCATCGATCTCGAAGGCCTGGCCAACCATAAAGGCTCGGCCTTCGGCGCTTTAGGACAAGCCCCCCAACCTACCGTAGAGCATTTCGAAAACCTGCTTTTTGACGCCTTCCGGCGAATGGATCCGCACCGCCGCATCTGGCTGGAAAACGAAAGCCGCTCGGTGGGGCGCACCTACATCCAGCGGGATCTGTGGAAGCAAATGCTGCAGGCCCCCCTCATTCACCTGGAAATACCTTTGGAGGCGCGCGTAGAAAGGCTGGTGCGGGAGTACGCTTGCTACCCTGGGGAAGAGCTGCGCCAGCGCTTCGAAAAGATCCGGAAACGGTTGGGCGGACAGCACTTAAAAGCGGCGTTGGAAGCTTTAGACCGTGGCGACTATCACGCCGCCGCCCGCATTGGGCTGCGCTATTACGACAAGGCTTACGCTATGAGCCTGGAAAGGCGATCCCGGCCGGTTTCGCATAGCCTGGAAGTTGAAGGCGATGATCCGGAGACCGCGGCTTCCCAATTGCTGACTTACGCCGATGCGCGGGCAAACCTACAGCTTCCCTTAGCGCTTAAACCAAAATAACTTTAATCCCAATAGTATGGTAAAATCCGAATTCAAACTCACCCAATACAGCCACGGGGCGGGTTGCGGTTGTAAGATCTCCCCGAAAGTGCTCGATAACATACTGCGGCAGGCAGAGAAAACCATCTTCCCGCACTTGCTGGTGGGTAATGACGAGCGCGACGACGCCGCCGTTTACGATTTGGGCGATGGCACCGCCATCGTCAGCACCACCGATTTTTTCATGCCCATTGTCGATGACCCGGTTGACTTTGGCCGCATTGCATCAGTCAACGCGCTGAGCGATGTCTACGCCATGGGGGCTTCACCCATGATGGCCATCGCCATCTTAGGTTGGCCCGTCAATAAGCTGCCGGCCGGGCTGGCCAACCAGGTCATCGAAGGCAGTCGCCTGGCTTGCGCCGAAGCGGGTATTCCGTTGGCCGGCGGCCATAGCATTGACAGCCCCGAGCCCATTTTCGGACTGGCCGTCACGGGGCGGGTGCCGGTGAAGCAACTGAAGAAAAATGGCGGCGCGGAAGCGGGATGCAAACTATTTCTGACCAAACCACTCGGCGTAGGCATCCTGAGCACGGCCCAGAAACAACAAAAACTACAAGCCGCGCACGCCGGCATTGCCCGCGATAGCATGGTGCAGCTCAACAAAATCGGCGAAAAGCTGGGCGTCTTTCCTTACGTCAAGGCTTTGACCGACGTCACTGGTTTTGGCTTGCTGGGTCACCTCTGCGAGATATGCCAGGCATCCAATTTGTCTGCGGAAATAGAATTCGGGCGGGTGCCTTTCCTGGACCTTCCTGTCCTGCAGGAGTATCTGCAACAAGGCTGCGTGCCCGGCGGCACCC